>SRSN01000009.1 GCA_004791645.1 Alcaligenaceae bacterium 429 | reverse complement strand
TGTATCCACACTAGCCGGAGTAGACTGCAACGGCACCACACTGCGTCAACGCAGCAGCGGTGCAGCACAAGCTGTTCTGGCTGCCAGCTACCGTTTTGATGCCACATTGAGCACCAAAGCAGAAGCTCTGAAACTTACCAAATACCTACAGTGGGTACCTCGCACGCTGGTTAGCGAGTCCAAAGCAGGTTTGGAAGAAGGCGCCGCCATCGGTAAAGGGGTTAATTTTACCCGTTTGCTGGCCGATCTGCCTCCCAATATCTGCACACCTACCTATTTAGCTGAGCAAGCCAAGCAATTAGGCAAAACCTACCCCTCTTTGAAAGTGGAAGTACTACAACGCAAACAGATGGAAGCGTTGAAAATGGGCTCTTTCCTTTCCGTGGCTAAGGGTTCTGTAGAACCACCCGTCTTTATCATCATCAAACACAAACCAGCCAAAAAAGCAGCAGCGGAATCTGCACCACTGGTATTGGTAGGTAAAGGTCTGACCTTTGATGCGGGTGGTATTTCGCTGAAACCTGCTGCCAACATGGACGAAATGAAATACGACATGGGTGGGGCTGCCAGCGTTATGGGCAGCATGATGGCCGTGGCTGAGTTGAACGTTGATCACGAAGTAATTGGCGTGATCGCATCGTGCGAAAACATGCCTAGCGGTGCCGCCAACAAACCTGGTGACGTAGTAACCAGCATGGCAGGCAAAACCATCGAAATCCTGAACACCGACGCTGAAGGTCGTTTGGTACTGTGCGATGCGCTGACCTATGTTGAGCGCTTCAAACCAGCTGCTGTTGTTGATATTGCTACACTGACTGGTGCTTGCGTTGTGGCATTGGGTCACATCAACAGCGGTTTGTTTAGCCCTGACGACAGCCTAGCCGAAGAACTGCTGAATGCCGCCAAACAAAGTGGTGACAGTGCATGGCGCATGCCTTTGGATGAACGCTACCAAGAACAGCTGAAATCCAACTTTGCAGACATCGCTAACATTGGTGGCCCTGCTGCGGGTTCCGTAACTGCTGCATGCTTCTTGCAACGCTTTACGTCTGCCTACCCATGGGCTCACTTGGATGTGGCCGGCACAGCATGGCGCAGCGGTAAAGATAAAGGTGCTACAGGCCGCCCTGTACCTCTGTTGGTACAGTTTGTGCTGGATCGTTGCCAACAGGCCAAATGATTCGCGTAGATTTCGCCTTTGATGCCAGAGACCGGCTACGCACCGCTTGCGATGTTATTCGCAAGCATTACGTGCGTGGCCGACGAGTCATCGTTTATCTAAACGATGACCGTGCTCTGGCACGCTTTGAACACTTGCTGTGGGGCTTTGAGCCCACGGCGTTTATCCCGCATGTACGTGCTGAAGATCCTTTAGCCAGCACCACACCGGTGATTCTCTGCCACACAGATCCCGACCCTTCTCTTAGTCAAGCAGGTAGTGAACCGGCATGGCTAATCAACCTCGCTGCCACCTGCCCGCCTAACAGTGAGCAATTCACCCGCATTCTTGAAATTGTGTCCGATGAACACAAAGATAAAGAAGCGGCGCGGAACCGTTGGCGCTGGTATCAATCTAAAGGTTATGACCTGCATGCACACAGCTTGCAACGCTAAAAATCTTGCGTGTTCAGGTAGTTGTCAGTTAATCTTTAGCCATTTCCCGTATTTTCTTAAGGATGCATCATGAGCGACTTTCGTCAATCAAGCCTGCCTGAGCATTCCGGCTCAAGGGCTTCGCAGTCAGCACTGGCTCAAAACCGTGTACTGCGCAACACCTACTTGCTGCTGGCTCTCTCCATGGTTCCCACCATTCTGGGTGCCTTGATTGGCCTGCGCACTGGCATTAACCAAATCATGGGCAGCAGCCCAGGCATGAGTGCCGTAGTATTCCTAGTGGGTGCTTTCGGCCTGATGTTCATGGTAGAACGTAACAAAAACAGCTCATTGGGTATTGTGTTCCTGATGGCCTTCACCTTCTTCATGGGCTTGATGCTGTCTCGCTTGCTAGGCTTTGTGCTGGGCATGCAAAACGGCTCGCAGCTGATCATGATGGCTTTTGGTGGTACTGCCGCCGTGTTTGCCGTAATGGCCAGCGTTGCCGCTACAGCCAAACGTGATTTCAGCGGTATGCAGAAGTTTCTGTTTATCGGCGCAGTGATCCTGATCTTGGCTGCTCTGGGCAACATCTTCTTTCAGATGACAGCCCTGACCCTAGTGATCTCCACTATGGCCATCGGTATCTTCTCTGCTTTCTTGCTGATCGACTTGCAACGCATTATGCGCGGCGGCGAAACCAACTACATCAGTGCAACCTTGGCGGTATATCTGGATGTGTACAACATCTTCAGTAACCTGCTGGTGCTGTTGGGTATTACTGGTGGCAACAACGACTAATCAACGTTGATGACTCACCGCAGAGGCTATGACTAGTCTCTAGAAAACCCTCCCGTAAAACGGAGGGTTTTTTCATGTGCGATAGATGCGGCATCAACATACTCACCACTGACTGCAATAGCTAGCACTGCGAAAAGTATTTTTTAATTTGTACACCAAATAAAAAAACACTTTCCTCCGTTTCCCCTTCATCGCTTGCCACGGTTTTTAGTGTGGTTGCCGTTGAAGATGGTGAGTACTTCTGCGGCGGATGAAAGAGTATTCCTGCAGCCACTTTAGCAAGCTATAGGCGCTACGCGGGGTGTCACAAACATAAAGCCATCATTGCTCAAGAAAGGGCTGTAAACCTCACCACATTCAAAACAATCGGGGGACGGAGAGGAAACTTTTTTGATTTGGTGTCTCAAATCACAAAAAGTATTCCTGCAGTTCCCAGCATGTGCGATGAATACCGCATCAACATACTCGCCATTGGTCGCTGCCGCTTGCAACAGTTTTAGTACCATCACCATTGGAGATAATGTGTGCTTCTGGTACAGATGAAAGGGTTTTCTTGTCGCCCCCTCAACAAGCTATAGACACTACGCAGGGCGTCACAAACATAAAGCCATCATTGCTCAAGAAAGGGCTGTAAACCTCGCCATATTCAAAACAATCTGGGGACGGAGAGGAAACTTTTTTGATTTGGTGTCTCAAATCACAAAAAGTATTCCTGCAGTTCCCAGCATGTGCGATGAATACCGCATCAACCTATCCATCATTGCTGCCCTAGCCTAAGGCGATCTCCCCAGCCAGTAGCCGTGCAACTCATACACAGCAACTACTTCCCTGTAGCCTCTTTAGCTTTCTGATCTTTACGCCACGCCAAGAAGCCCTCTACGGCCACCAATAGCACCGCCAGCCAAATAGGTATGTAGGTGTACCACTCATGGCTTTGTACAGGCTCTCCTAGCAGCAGAAAAGCCACCCAGAACAGCAAGACAGGTTCCACATAACCCAAGATGCCAAATAAGCCCAAGGGCAGCAGCCGACTTGCCGTTAAATAGCCCAGCAATGCCAAGGCGCTGATGGCACCAAAAATGGGCACCTGCCAATACAAGCGCGCATACTCACCAAACTTCTGTGCCACGCTAATATCTTGGGTATACAGAATATAAAAGGAAGGAATCAGCAGAAAGCCGAAATCAAAGAATAACGAGCTTAACGATCCCACCTTCAAATAACGTCGAATCACAAAGTACGGCGGATAACCAAACGCCACCAGTGCCGTTGCCCATGAAAAGGAGTACGTCCGCAGTAACTCGTGCAACACCCCAACAAACGCTAATGCCACAGCAATACGCTGCAACGTACTCAACTGCTCTTTGTAGAAAACACGGCCAGTTAATACCATCATTAAGGGCAACAGAAAGTAGCCCATAGAGACTTCCAAGGCTTTGCCATGCAATGGTGCCCACACAAACACCCACATTTGCAGGCCAAACAAGATGGCACATATTACTTGCAAGACCATATAGCGTATGTCGCTAAACATACGCCGTATCATCAGCCCTACTTCTGCCCAGCGCTTTAAACGCGTGATGAAGACCGCAAGTACAGGAAAGCCCAGCAATACACGCCACGCAAAAATCTCTGTGCCTTCAAGTGGTCGCAGCAGCGTTGCATAGTAATACAGTAGCGCAAACAAAACGGATGCGCCTACCGACAACCCTACCCCTTTTTTCATTACTCACCTATGAGAATCTGTTGCTCATAACAGCGATTAAAGCGATATAAACGCTCACGCTTTAGTAACGCACTCACACTCAATAACGGCTTATCCGGTGCTCGCACTGCAGCCGGCATAGCCTCTAGCAAGGACAATAGCAAATGCGCATGTTCTGCCCATAGCCCTTCTAAAAATAGATCTGGTGCCCACAACACTAACCCCAAGCGCCGCAACTCGGATTTATTAAAATCTTTGAGATTTTTGGTTAGTACACCTATGGGGCGTTCAGCAAAGTTTTCTTGCGCAGCTCTGGCCGCCGCAATGACGTGCCAATCTTTGGGATCACTGTAGCGTAAACCTTCTTTGAAGAGCTGTACATTACCTTGATCCGCCAAGGGGAACTCAAGCTGCCACGCATCCCAATCCAGTTGTAGTTGCGCTTCAGGCACTTCCCACAACCTAGATGCATTACGCCTCCATTCGTCGGCAATGACAGGGCTCCATGCTGGCTGAAATACCTTGGCACGCGCTAACCCCAAACACAGGTAGCGCAGCACATTGGAGATCATGATACATGCATCCAACACCACCACAGGTGTTGAGTCCGTAGTTGATAGGTTTTCTGTGGTCATGACTGCAAATGCAGTAGATCCATCATCACCCCACGCGTACGCAAGGGGCGCCCTAACAACTCATCTAATCGTTCACGCAATACAGTACGCAAAAAAGGTTCTTGTTCTGCGTCGTCAAAATCTGGGTACTGCTGATCTAAGCCGTAGCCAGTTTCTTGAAGCAAAATCCATTCAAACTTTCGCAAGGCCAACGAGGCCTGTTTAGGATTTCGCACTAACTGCGTTAATGCCTGCTCATAGGCTTCAAACAGTACATCGTGTGGATCTTCTTTGGGCAATAAACGCAACAACAACTCGTTCATATACCAGACCGACATCATCGCTCGCCCAGACAGCACATGCAAACCAGCGCACTCAGCATGGGTCAGGGTTTTAACTTCATTCGCCCCAGACCAGCCCACCTGCAACGGTTGAAAAACAGACAGCACAGCACGTAATGCCGAATAGGGGCGCTTGGCCCCTTTGGCTACCAACGACACCGTGCCGTATTGTTGGGTAAAAACCTGTATTAATAACGAGGTTTCACGCCAAGCCATACTGTGCAGCACATACGCCCGTTCATGCTGCACACGTTGACGCTGTTTACTCATACCCCAGCTCGCGCAGCGATGCCTCCCGGTCAGACCAGCCTTTGCGTACTTTCACGTACACATTCAAAAACACAGGCTTTTCCAACATGCGCTCTATATCCTGACGTGCTTCACTGGCGATACGCTTCATGTGCTCACCACCCGCCCCCAAAAGGATTGGTTTGTGGCCTTCGCGCTCTACTAGTACGCAAGCAGCAATGCGTGCACCTTTTTCGTTCTCTTCCCACTCTTCGATCATGACGGTACAGCTGTATGGCAGTTCGTCACCTACCAAGCGGAAGATTTTCTCGCGCATCAACTCTGCCGCGATGAACTTCATGGAACGATCGGTAAGCGTGTCCTCTTCGAACATAGGCTCACCTTCAGGCAAGTGTGCTGCCACTTCGTCTAGCAGCACATCTAGCTGCAAACCTTTGGCGGCACTCAACGGAACCACCGCTGTGTAGTTGAATTTTTGGCTAACCTGCGCAATAAATGGCAGTAAGTCGGCCTTGTTTTTCAACATATCAACTTTGTTGATCACCAAAATCACTTTGGCATTTTTAGGCAGCAAAGGGATCAACTGTTCGTCGCCCGGTGTCCATTTACCGGCTTCCACTACCTGAATCACTACGTCTACATCAGCCAAAGCTTGTGTCACTACGCGGTTCATCATACGGTTCATGGCACCGCCATGACGTGTTTGAAAGCCTGGTGTATCTACAAACACAAACTGCGCATCATCACGCGTCAGTACGCTATGAATACGGTGACGAGTGGTTTGCGCTTTACGCGAAACGATAGAAACTTTGGCGCCAACCAGAGCATTCGTTAACGTAGACTTGCCCACGTTGGGACGCCCAACTACGGCGATAAAACCGCAACGAAAGTCTTGCGTAGTGTTCATGACTGCTCCTGGCTGACAGCAACCGGCAGGCTCAACTGCGGATTACGGCTGCGTTTTTGACGTCCGGCCTTGTTATCTATGTAGGCGGACACGTGTTCTATGGCCTGCACGGCGGCGGCTTGTTCGGCAGCGCGTCTGCTGCTGCCACTCGCCATAATCGTGATATCCAATTTTTCTATGTAGCACTGCACATCAAAGGTTTGATTGTGTGCAGCACCATGTGTAGCGACTACGGTGTATAGCGGCAATGCCAATCTATGGCCCTGCAGCAGTTCTTGCAATAAGGTTTTAGGATCTTTACCCAAGGTCTTGGGATCTATATCCACCATGATGTCTTCAAATTGCCCAGTAATCACCTTAGCGGCTAGCTCAAAGCCACCATCTAGGTAGACAGCACCAAAGATTGCCTCTAGCGCATCGGACAAAATTGAAGGGCGTCTAAACCCACCGCTTTTCAGCTCACCTTCACCTAAACGCAGGTATTCGGATAGCTCAAGTTTTTGAGCAATGTCAGCCAGCGTTGCTTGTTTCACCAAATTGGCACGCAATCGGGACAAGTCGCCTTCATCAATTTTCTGAAAGCGCTTGAACAGCAGAGAAGCCACCACAAAGTTCAACACCGAGTCGCCTAAAAACTCTAAGCGCTCGTTATGCTTCGCACTATGGCTACGATGCGTCAGTGCCTGTTCAAGCAGTGCTTGATCAGAGAACTGATAATTAATCCGCTGTTCTAGCTTTTGCAAGCGTACTGCCATTATTGAAATCTTCCTATACGGCCAAACTCACCGAAGTTCATCCAGATCAGGAAGGCTCGGCCCACAATGTTTTCATCTGGCACAAAACCCCAATAACGACTGTCTTGGCTGTTATCGCGGTTGTCGCCCATCACGAAGTAATTACCTTCGGGTACGGTACAACGTAAACCTGCTGGGAAGTACTCACAGCGATCGCGATAAGGGAAGTCAACAATAGGCCGGTAATACTGAGGCGCACGTTTATCCAACAAGATATCGTGTTTTACCTTGCCCAATTGCTCTACGTACTTACCGGTATAGCGACTGTGATCGGGTTCAAAATAATCACCATCTCGTACTTCACTGACTTTATTACCATTGATGTACAACGACTTATCGCGATACTCCACCACATCACCAGGCAAACCTACTACACGCTTAATGTAATCGGTGTCGGGTTCTACAGGGTAACGGAATACCAATACATCACCACGCTCCGGAGAACCAGTATCGATAATTTTTGTATTCAGTATGGGCAATCTAATACCGTACTCGTATTTATTCACCAGAATAAAGTCACCATTTTGCAAAGTGGGCAACATAGAGCCTGATGGTATGCGGAAAGGTTCAAAAATGAACGAACGCAAAATAAACACAAACAAGATGACGGGGAAGAAGCTCACACCATACTCTACCCACCATGGCATTTTCATGGCTTTGGCATAAGCATCTTTACGCAGCTTTTCGATTTCAGCTGCATCCACACCCGGCAAATCGGGAATGGACGACATAGCCTCGCGTGCGCGCTGGCGGCGTTTCGCGGACAAGGAAAACTTATTCCATGCCCACACCACACCGGTCAGCAATAACAAAATGAATAAAATCAGGGAAAAATCCCAGCGCATGGTTAGTAATCCTTTGTCTATTACTTTTCGTCAACTTGCAGAATTGCCAAGAACGCCTCTTGAGGGATCTCTACGTTCCCTACTTGTTTCATGCGTTTCTTACCTGCTTTCTGTTTTTCCAGCAGTTTTTTCTTACGGGAAATATCACCACCGTAACACTTAGCCAACACGTTTTTACGCAAGGCTTTCACGTTCTCACGGGAAATAATTTCCGCACCAATCGCTGCTTGAATCGCAATATCAAACATCTGACGTGGAATCAGGCTACGCATCTTAGATACTACTTCACGACCACGGAAGCGCGCATTCGCACGGTGCACAATCACCGACAAGGCATCGACTCTGTCGCCGTTAATCAGCACGTCTACTTTCACCACATCAGCAGAACGGTACTCGATGAACTCGTAGTCCATGGAAGCGTAGCCACGCGACACTGATTTCAGTCTGTCGAAGAAATCCAGAACAATTTCCGCCAAGGGCATTTCGTAAACCAAGCTTACTTGGCGCCCTAAATACGTCATGTTCTTCTGTACACCACGCTTGTTGTTACAGAGCGTCATCACAGGGCCTACGTAGTCTTGTGGCATCAACAATGACACCTCAACGATAGGCTCACGTATTTCAGCGATATGGCCCACTTCTGGCATACGTGATGGACTTTCAATCATCAAGACTTCGCCATCATTACGCTGAACTTCGTACACAACTGATGGGGCGGTTGTGATGATGTCCATGTCGAACTCGCGCTCTAAGCGCTCTTGCACAATTTCCATGTGCAACAGCCCCAAGAAACCGCATCGGAAACCAAAGCCCAACGCTTGGGAAACTTCGGGTTCAAACATCAACGAGGCATCGTTTAACTTCAGTTTTTCTAGCGAATCACGTAGCTGATCGTACTCACTACTTTCCACAGGGTACAAACCAGCAAATACCTGCGGTTTCACTTCTACAAAGCCAGGCAATGGGGCACTTGCAGGTTTACCTGCATGCGTCACCGTATCACCGACTTTGGCATGCTCTAACTCTTTCATGCCTGTGATAATGAAACCTACTTCACCTGCGGACAATACATCACGTGGTGTAGATTTGGGCGTAAACACACCGATCTGATCTGCGTGATGAGTCGCAGCGGTAGACATCAACAGTACTTTATCCTTTTGTCTGAGCGTGCCGTTCACAATACGAACCAGCATCACTACGCCAACGTAGTTATCAAACCAGGAGTCAATAATTAATGCCTGCAATGGTGCGTCAGGATCACCTGTAGGTGCAGGAATCTTGTGCACCACTGCTTCTAGAATATCGTCTATGCCCATGCCTGTTTTAGCACTGGCAGGAATAGCTTCGGAAGCGTCAATACCGATGACGTCTTCTACTTCTTGACGGGCCGCTTCCGGATCTGCCGAGGGCAAATCCATTTTATTCAGCACCGGAATAACTTCCAGATCTTGCTCAAGAGCGGTATAGCAGGTTGCTACCGTTTGTGCTTCCACACCTTGTGATGCATCTACAACGAGCAACGCGCCTTCACACGCGGATAGCGAGCGGGAAACTTCGTAGGAGAAGTCAACGTGCCCGGGGGTATCAATCAGGTTCAGATTGTAGACCTTGCCGTCTCTAGCTTTGTAGTGCAAGGCAGCCGTCTGGGCTTTGATCGTAATCCCCCGCTCACGTTCAATATCCATGGAGTCCAAAACCTGTGTGGACATTTCACGATCTTCCAGGCCACCACAACGCTGGATCAGTCTGTCTGCCAGCGTGGATTTACCATGATCAATGTGAGCAATAATGGAGAAGTTGCGAATATGGTCCATAGGCCCAAAAACAAAAAAACAGCGGTTAAAGAAATGCTGCCTGAAACACTAAATGACTTTGTTTCACGGCAAAAAAGAGGGGCGCTCAGGGCGCCCCCATCTGCATAACAGTTATTTTACCTTTTTACGGCACATTATTCTTCTGGCGTGATTAATACCCATTGTGAGTTGCTGTCACGCACCACCAACACAGCAGCAGCCTTGTCTTTCGCCAAGCCTTTTACCACTTTGTTGTATTGCGAGGGGCTATCAATATCTTGATCGTTGATGCGAACAATCACATCGCCTTCCATGATACCTGTTTCAGCCGCAGCACCTGAAGCCTCTGTCACAATCACACCGGCTTCCAGCCCAAACTGCTCTGCTTCAGCTTTGCTCATTGCTTTTACGCTTAAGCCCAGACTGTCTACATTGCTAGGAGCTGGTGTGCTGGTATCACTTGTTGCTGGTGCGCCAGGAATTTCTTCCACAGTGGCTTTCACCGTCATGGACTTACCTTTACGCCATACTTCCACAGGGACTTCCGTACCCGGTTTTACGGCACCTACGATACGAGGCAAGTCACTCATTTGCTCGACGCGTCTGTCACCAAATTTCAGAATCACGTCACCAGAGCGAATGCCTGCTTTTGCTGCAGGACCATCAGGCTCTACTGCACTCACGAGTGCCCCTTTACCGTCTTCCAAGCCCAGAGCTTTAGCAACACCTTCATCGACTTGAGTGATTTGCACACCAATACGACCACGCGTTACTTTACCGTGCTCTTTCAGTTGAGCAACAACCTGCATCACTTCATCAATAGGAATGGCCAAGGAAATACCCATGAAGCCACCACTACGGGAAACAATCTGGGAGTTTATCCCTACCACTTCACCATGCAGGTTTAACAAAGGACCACCAGAGTTACCTGGGTTCACGGCCACGTCTGTTTGAATGAAAGGCAGGTAATCACCCGTATCACGGTTGATCGCACTGACCACACCCACGGTCACGGTAGAGTCCAAACCAAACGGAGAGCCAATCGCTACCACCCATTCACCTTTTTTCAAGGCAGCTGGATCACCAATAACTAATGGAGGCAAAGACTTGGCTTCAATTTTGATCAATGCCACGTCTGTGCGCTCATCGCGACCCACTATGCTGGCTTTGTACTCTTTACCATCAGTCATGGTCACGAAAATTTCGTTAGCATCCGCAACCACGTGGTTGTTCGTCAGAATATAACCATCATCTGAAATGATGAAGCCCGAGCCTACACCACGAGGCACAACACGCTCACGCTGTTGTGGCACTGCCTGTCTAGGACCTCCACGCTGTTGCGGAGGAGCCATGCCGGGAGGCGCCATATCAGGGCCAAAGAACCAACGGAACAAATCGTAAGGATCACCTTCACCACCTGCGCCTTGGTACACAGGCACGACTTCTGTAGTACGAATATTGACCACAGACTTCTCTGTTTTTTCTACGATGCTAGAGAAATCAGGTAGAGTAATTGTGGGAACGGGGCGAGACTCTTCAGCTTGCGCGAAGGCCTGCGGCGTCACCATTGCCACTGCCAGCCCAGCTGCCACAGCAGCCAAAGGAGCGGCCAATTTTTGGTATCCAGAACGAATGACTTGCATCATTAACTCCTATTGAATGAGCGTCAATTTTTTTTGTTAAATGGCACATATTCCACGTTTGCTGCCAAATCGCGCAATGTACTCAACGGGACTTCGCCCGTAGCTGTGACCCAGTACTCTGCCACTTGAGTACGGTATAAATTCATACTGCCACGGCTAGAGCCATGATCTTCTTTCATGTATGAACCGTGGTTGGTCACTGGTTCGATAAACACAGAAATAGCAGCCAGCCCGTCAGACATCACCAATTGCACTACTTTTCTGGTGGCCCTCATCGAGCGTACTACTTGTGTCACAGGTTCAAAACCATTGGGATAAGGAATAGCCCACCCCTCAGACACCAAATCAATGTCTTCCATGTAGGCATTCAGGGTGCGCCAGCCATCAGTATTGAAGGCAGACTCTAATCCCGACATAGGCATACGACTGCCATAGGCAATATTGGCAAACGCAATCTGATTGATCACATCGCCATTGGCATTCAAGGTTTCAGCCTGCAGCAACAACGAGTTAGCTACATCAGCACAAAAACGATAGCCATAGCGCAATGTATCTTTAGGATGTAGCTCATACACGCGACACTCACGGCCTGCGATGCGCTGCACTTCATCAATAACACTTGCTGAATAGTATGTAGGTAGATTGTCCACGCTACCTAATAAGATGGCAGGGAAACGATCTGGTCTACGCTTTTCTACAACAATCAATTTACGCTCTGGCACAAGGCACAGCACTTCATCGTTATGACGTAGATACTCACGCGGTGTACCGTCTAATAACTCTAAACGTTCACGCTCGCCAGTACCATCTACCATATGCACTACATTGATCGCTTGCGTAGAGCCATCTTGGGTATAGGTAACAATGCCAGCGTAATCCAGATCACGTGCAGCCTGCTGAATATCTTGCAAAAAGAGGAAGCTCTCTGGTGTAGACACACCCGGCTCTAGTGCAGCGTGCGC
This sequence comes from Alcaligenaceae bacterium 429, assembly GCA_004791645.1. Taxonomy (GTDB): domain Bacteria; phylum Pseudomonadota; class Gammaproteobacteria; order Burkholderiales; family Burkholderiaceae_B; genus Paenalcaligenes. The sequence continues at coordinate 22,303 of SRSN01000009.1, read as the reverse complement.
TGCCTGTGGCAAGAATGAAAGGCCCAACACAGCAGAGTAGAGCAATATGCCCATACCACGCGCTGTACGTCCTGATCTGGCAGAAAAAACCCAGCCCCTCACCATTACTGCAATGCTCCTTGATCATAGGACACCTGACGCACAGGCCCCAAACCAGACATATCACGGTGAGCATCCATGTAATCCCACCATACATCATCAGCAGCAATAGCCAACACAGGTTCAGATGGAGTGTCACTCAACATACTAGTTGGTGTAGCCACCCACGCAACAGCCGCTACTGCAGCGGCAGCCGCCAAGCTAGACAGCCCCACACTGACCGACTTTCTAAAGCGTTTGTGCTGCGGAGCAAACACTATAGGCTCTTCATCAATAGCCTTAGAGAGTCGTGCATAAAACTTATCCGAAGGGGTAAGCGCTAGTTCTTCGCTGCGTAACACATCACCAATCAAGTGATAGGTATCCCAGATTTGTCGCCCATATGGCGTATCTAGCTCATCAGCGCGAACTTCCCCATCGCCATCCACCCAAGCAGAAACCGTGGCTTCCCAACTAGCCGTTTCAGTTTCCTCTGTAATGATCAACTGTGAATTCTTCACCATGACGTATTCCTTCTACCAACCTCGATCTGTACTACCCGCTTCCCGCACTGGGCGCAATTCATTAGCAATTGCCTCCCTTGCACGGAAGATCCGTGAACGCACCGTACCTATAGGACAGCTCATCGTTTGAGCAATGTCCTCGTAGCTCATGCCTTCTATCTCACGCAGAACAATGGCAGTACGCAACTCTTCAGGTAAGGCTGCAATTGCTGCATTAACCGTCTCTACAACCTGCTTGCTTACCATTTCAGACTCAGGGGTGCTGATGTCTGTTAGGTTATCAATTTGGTCAAAAGTTTCACCTTCGTCGTTTTCTGCTGGATTAATTAACAAAGGTCTACGATTTGCCGACGCTTGCCAGTTGCGTGCTGTATTAATAGCAATACGATATAGCCATGTATAAAACGCACTTTCACCACGAAACTGGGCGAGTGCTCTATAGGCTTTGATAAACGTTTCCTGCGTTACATCCTCAACTTCAGCGGGGTCACGCACCATCCGTGACAACAAACGCATGATGCGACGCTGATACTTCAGCACCAACAAATCAAACGCACGTTTATCGCCTTGTTGTACCCGCTTAACTAGATCAGCATCGACATCACGTTCACTCATGTCGCATCCTTTGATGTGGCTATGTATCCAAGCATCAAATCACGGTTCAGCTTTTTATTTAAAGCGCGCCATAACGCAGGGCTACAGGTAGAACGCCAAACACTGAAACAGCCACGTTCGGGCTTTGCATCGCACTTATTCAGAGAAAAACTCAATACTATCCACCACGGTGTTCGCCATATTTTCTGCAGGGAACCTATACAGTTTTCCGTATGGTGCTGTCGCTGCAGTTGCAATTGCCACTGCATGCCCTGCCACCCTATCTCTACTATATGGGCATCATTTTCGCGCAAACAATAGCCATATACCACAGCAGCAACTAAAAACGCTGCCACTAGGGCATACTCTACCGCAGCGACCTGACACACAACAGTGAATACACAATAGGACACAAAAACAGGCAACAAAAAACCCGAGCACCACACCCAGACCGGAGTCTGGGATGCAATAGCTCGGGTTTTAGAAATAACCGACGTTGCCCGTGGCACAGTGTTAGGCGAGACGCTTCACAATCATCGAGCCGTTGGTTCCACCGAAACCAAAGGAGTTCGACAACGCAACATCAATCTTCATCTCACGCGCTACATTCGCGCAGTAATCCAGATCACACGCAGGATCTTGATTAAAGATATTGATAGTAGGCGGAGAAATTTGGTTGTACACAGCCAAAGTTGTGAACACTGCTTCAATACCACCCGCGGCACCTAACAAGTGACCGGTCATGGATTTAGTAGAGTTCACTACCAGTTTTTTAGCGTGATCACCAAAAGCCAGCTTGATCGCTTCACTTTCGTTCAAATCACCCAGAGGTGTGGACGTACCATGCGCATTCACATAGTCCACAGCAGAAGCATCTAAGCCTGCATTACGCAACGCATTTTGCATACCGCGTTTAGGACCATCTTTGTCTGGTGTAGTGATATGGTGAGCATCAGAGCTCATACCGTAACCTACAAACTCACCGTAAATGCGAGCGCCACGACGACGTGCGTGTTCGTACTCTTCCAATACCAACACACCAGCGCCTTCACCCAGCACAAAACCATCACGATCTTTATCCCATGGGCGAGAAGCCGTTGTAGGATCATCGTTGCGTGTGGACAATGCGCGCATGGCAGCAAAGCCGCCAATACCCAGTGGGGACACTGTGGACTCAGCACCACCGGCTACCATCACATCAGCGTCACCGTACTCGATCAAACGAGCGGCATCACCAATGGAGTGCAAGCCTGTTGTACATGCAGACACTACCGCATAGCTTGGGCCTTTAGCACCCAAGATAATAGATAGCTGACCTGAAATCAGGTTAATCAAAGAACCTGGCACAAAGAACGGCGAAATGCGTCGTGCACCACGTTCCAAATAATCTTTTTGTGTATCTTCAATGCGGGGCAAACCACCGATACCGGAGCTCACGATAATACCGATACGTTCGGCGTTTTCCTCGCTAAGCTCTAACCCGGAGTCTTTCCATGCCTGCATACCTGCTGCCACACCATAATGGATAAAGGTATCCATTTGCTTGGCTTCTTTAGCAGTCATGTATTCGGTAACGTCAAAATTCTTAACTTCACCTGCAATCTGAGCATTGATTTCGGATGCATCAAAACGGCTAATGCGCCCAATACCGGAACGACCGTTAGTGATGTTATCCCATGCAGTAGCAATATCGTTGCCGACTGGGGAGATAATGCCCAGTCCAGTAATCACGACACGTCGCTTCACGGATGACTCCTAAAAACAAAAAAAGCGGTCTGGCCAGAACATCAGTGATGTTCTGAGCTGGTTACCAGTACAGAACTGCTCAGCGATGTCCGCCAAAAACCGCCTAAGCGGGGCAAGCAGCTACCTGCCCACACCCTTGATTGTAAATTACTGCTTGCTGTTAGCGTTGATGTAGTCAACAGCTTGCTGAACCGTCGTGATTTTCTCAGCTTCTTCGTCTGGGATTTCGGTTTCGAATTCATCTTCGAGCGCCATCACGAGCTCGACCATGTCGAGCGAGTCGGCACCGAGGTCGTCAAGAAAAGAAGATTCGTTCTTGATCTCGGCTTCGTTAACGCCAAGTTGTTCAGCGACTATCTTCTTGACGCGCTGTTCGATGCTTTCCATGCGGATTCTCCAATTTGGGGATTGCTACCCACGAATTATAGTCAAACACTATGTAAATGTGGGTGTAGGCTATGATAAAAAAATGGCAGCACTAGTAGTGAATAATCAAAATACTGCTTCGATATCTACTAATACGCCCCTTACAAATCAAATAATTTTACCTTAGAACTGAGAACTTCCAAGCTCTTTACATATACATTCCGCCATTTACATGGACTGTTGTCCCTGTAATGTAGGCAGCATGCGGGCTAGCAAGGAAACTCACAGCATGGGCAATATCTTCTGGAGCACCTAAACGGCCCAGAGGAATTTGGCTACGTAGTGCGTCAGTTTGTGTTTCACTCAACGCTTTAGTCATATCGGTCTCAATGAAACCTGGCGCTACGCAATTCACCGTAATATTACGACTGCCAAGCTCCCTTGCCAAGGCTCGGGACATTCCTGCCACACCTGCTTTAGCTGCAGCATAATTTGCTTGACCTGCGTTGCCAGAGTAACCCACCACCGACGTGATATTGATGATGCGACCCCAGCGTGCTTTAACCATTGGTTTGATTACTGCACGACTCAAGCGGAAAACCGCTTTCAGGTTGGTGTCCATCACCACATCGTAATCTTCATCTTTCATGCGCATGGTGAGGTTATCACGCGTAATACCGGCGTTATTCACCAGAATATGCGGACCACCATACTGCTCGGTCAGCTCTGCAATCAAAGCATCGCAAGCTTGCGCATCAGTCACATCCAACACCACGCCACGACCACCGCCAGCAGCCAGGTTATCGCTAATTGTTTTAGCACCAGCCTCGGATGTAGCTGTACCAATAACAATAGCGCCTTGTGCTTGCAGTTGCTCGGCAATCGCTTTACCCAAGCCACGGGTTGCCCCAGTGACCAGTGCTACTTTGGATTCTAACAATGCACTCATGATTTATCCTTTTAATGTCGCAATAGCCTGAGCCAGCGAATCGGGGTCGTTCACAGACAGCACTTCCAAGTCACGATCAATACGCTTGATCAGACCAGCCAGCACTTTGCCTGGACCGCATTCCACCACATGGGTAATACCCATGGCTTTCATTTTCTGAATAGTTTCTACCCAACGCACAGCGTGCCATGCCTGACGCACCAACGCAGAGCGGATAGCCGCAACATCTGCTGGCTCATCTACGTCTACGTTGTTAATCACAGGCACAGAAGGCTCTTGCATGGCCACATCAGCCAATGCACCTTCCAATACGTTCGCCGCAGGCTCCAGCAAGCTAGAGTGGAAAGGAGCAGAAACAGGCAGCAACAGCGCACGTTTAGCGCCTTTTGCTTTAGCCAACTCACATGCACGCTCAACTGCAGCTTTATGACCAGCGATCACAACTTGCGCAGGAGCATTGAAGTTAACGGCCTCTACCACTTCAGACTGAGCCGCTTCAGCACATACGTCGCGTACTGTATCGTCATCCAAGCCCAAAATAGCAGCCATTGCACCCACACCTACGGGTACTGCATCTTGCATAGCGTTGGCACGTATACGCACTAAACGCACAGCATCAGCCAAGCTGAACACGCCAGCGGCTGCCAATGCAGAGTACTCACCCAAGCTGTGACCAGCCATTACTGCTGGAACTGGACCACCCTCTTCTACCCACGCTTTGTACATCGCCAATGAGGCGCTTAACATGGCGGGCTGAGTATTGGTAGTCAGATTTAAATCTTCTGCAGGACCTTCTGCGATCAAGGCACTCAATGACTGCCCTAGCGCCTGATCCGCTTCTGCCATAACCGCTTGTACGGCAGCGTTATCACGCCACGCGTCCAGCATGCCCACAGTTTGCGAACCTTGTCCGGGAAAAACCAAAGCAAATTTCATAGTTGTTTGTCGTAGAGAGTAGTTATTCACTGCGTGTACAGCACGCCGTACACGCATCTTATTATAGGTTTACATGCGCACCAGCACAGAACCCCACGTAAAACCACCGCCCACGCCTTGCAGCAAGGCCAGTTTACCCGGCACTAGACGACCATCTTTACGGGCCGCATCTAACGCCAACGGTACACTGGCAGCAGAGGTATTCGCATGCTTGTCCAGTGTCACAACTATCTTATCGTCCGACACACCTAACTTACGACCCAAGAAGCTCAGGATACGCAGGTTTGCTTGGTGAGGGATCATGTAATCAATTTCTTCTAGCGCCACACCCGCTTCTTCGCACACCTGGTGTGCAGATTGGGTTAACGCGTTCACGGCAAATTTAAATACTGCTTGCCCATCCATGCGCAAGAAAGGATCGCCCACCACTTCACCGTAGGAGACATTACCTGCTGCGCTCAAAATAGGCATTTTGGTACCATCAGCATGCAGTTTTGCTGCCAAGACACCTGGTTCTTCGCTAGCACTTAGCACAACCGCACCCGCACCATCACCAAACAACACGCAGGTGCTGCGGTCATTCCAATCGAGGATGCTAGAGAAGGTTTCTGCACCAATCACCAATACTTTTTTGGCTCTACCTGCTTTGATGTAAACCTCAGCAGTAGTCAGCGCATAAACAAAGCCACTACAAACAGCTTGCACATCAAAGGCAGCTGCATTTACGGCTTCAATATTGGCTTGCACCAGACAAGCGGTGCTAGGAAATACAAAATCAGGCGTAGAAGTGGCCAACACGATTAGATCGATGTCTGCGGCTTGAACGCCAGCATCTTCTAAAGCAGCTTTAGCTGCTAATGTTGCCAACTCACTGGTTTTTACGCCCCGCTCTGCCAAGTGACGCTGCTGTATACCAGTGCGCTCACGTATCCACTGATCGGATGTTTCCACGCCACGGGTAGCCAGATCGGCCGCCAAATCATCGTTGGAAACCACCTTGGGAGGCAGATAGCTACCTGACCCAATTATTTTGGCATAGGGCATATACATAAATTCCTGAATACGTTACTGAGGACTTACCGTAGATGAGTGTACATCAAGAACAGGCTCATCCATCTTGTCTTCATTTGAGCACTGTAGACGTGCAATTGCTGCAGCCGTCCCTTCCAATAAACCGTTTTTCACGGCTTGGCGTGCTCGCTCTAACGCATAACCATAGGCATAAGCATCTGCCGAGCCATGGCTTTTAATCACAATACCGCGCAAACCCAGCAAGGCCGCGCCATTGTATTGCCGGTTATCAACCCGTTTACCCAAACGTTTCAATACCGGTTTGGCAACTAGACCTGCAGTCATGCTCAGTGCATCACGCGTAAATTCTTCACGCAACATACTGGCTACCATTTTAGCCAGCCCTTCCATAGACTTCAGAACCACATTCCCAACAAAACCATCACAGACCACAATATCTACACTACCTTTACAGATATCGTCACCTTCCACGTTACCTTGGAAGTTCAGTCCACTATGGCGTAGCAACTCTGCCGCTTGTTTCACGACATCGTTGCCTTTAATCACTTCTTCACCAATATTAAGTAGCCCCACTGTAGGACGCTCTCGCCCCTCTACAGCGGCCACCAATGCTGTACCCATGATCGCAAACTGCAATAAGTGCTCTGCACTACAGTCTACGTTAGCACCCAAATCCAATACGGTGGTTGCTCCACCCTTGGAGTTTGGGATAGGCGCCGCTATAGCTGGCCTATCAATGCCTTCCAGAGTTTTCAGCACATACCGGCTGATTGCCATCCATGCACCCGTATTTCCCGCAGAAATACAGGCACCTGCCAAACCGTCTTTAACGGCCTGAGCAGCTACACGCATGGAGGAATCTTTTTTACGGCGCAAAGCCACCTCAACAGAGTCGTCCATAGTGACGACTTCTGAAGCAGGCAGGATTTGATACCAGTCATCTGACCGGTTACCTTCAGCGGCAAGCTGAGCCTTGATAGCATCAGCATCACCCACCAGCAGGCATAGAGTATCCAAGTGCCGTTGCGAAAACTGCATGGCAGCAGGAATAGTTACAGGTAAACCTGTATCCCCGCCCATGCAGTCAATGGCGATACGTATTGTTTTTTGTGACATCAAGCGCGCAAACTAGGTGATTGCGAAGCACTCAACAACGCATTAATCGTCGTTTTTAGTATTCAGAACTTTACGGCCACGGTATACGCCGTTAGGGCTGATGTGGTGACGCAAGTGCATTTCACCTGTAGTTGGCTCGATAGCCGTTGCTGGCCCAGTCAACGAATCGTGTGAACGACGCATGCCACGACGTGAAGGGCTCTTTTTGTTTTGCTGAACAGCCATGATGACTCCTGTATACAGGGCAAACCATAAAAAGGCGGTCTACCCTACAAAAAAAATAAATACAAAAAATGAGCTAAGACTTTTTAAGCTTGCCCAACACTGCAAATGGATTGGGTTTCTCTGTTTCCAGCCCGGACGCATCCTCTTCGGACAACTCTCCAGGTAAAGACGGACATACATCATGGCGCGGAATATACGGCAACGCCAAAATGACCTCGTCTTCAATCAATCCAAACAAATCTAGATTTAGCGACGCCAAGACACGATCAGGTGTCTCTACATCATCCTCATCCTCATCCAGCTCGGCTTCCGTGTTCACCACTTCAAAAAGAGTGTCCACCACCACTGGATATTCGTAATCTTGCAGACAACGTTGACACTGCAAGAACATGGAACCGTTCACACTCAAACGAATAAAACGGCGTTCTGTCGTGTCTACACTACCCGAAGCAGACCAATTAAACACCTGGCCCCGCTGCGGCACAAGACCTTCTATGGCGCGAGCAAGCTTTTCTGCAGCTATCTGCCCCGTTTTAGTCTCGTGTTGTTGTGTAAATGTAAAGGTATCCAGAAGGTATTGCTCGGTACTCACAATGGCCTCCGGCATTCCAATAGTAAGGAAAACGTTAGATAATACAGTGCGTAGAGCAGAACCGTCAAACTTTTCACACCAAAAATCACTTATGCGTCTGATTCTGGCATCCAGTTCCCCCTATCGTCGCGAGATGCTTCTGCGACTCGCCCTTAACTTCAACATTATCGCACCAAACATAGACGAAACGCCACTATCAGGTGAACTCCCCGATGCCTTGGCATTGCGCCTTGCCAAAGAAAAAGCACTGGCCATTGCTCAGCAGCATCCTGAGGCTGTAGTAATAGGCTGTGACCAAGTTGCCACGTTAGGAACACTACCTATCGGCAAAGCAGGTTCGCACGACAAGGCTTTTGCACAGCTACAGCAACTGAGCGGCAAAACTATTGTGTTCCACAGCGCGCTCTGTGTTGTTCACCGCGACACCATACTCATTGATAGCGTGCCTACACATTGCGCATTTCGTACGCTAAGCGATGACGAGATTACACATTACTTGCTGCACGACAAACCTTACGATACCGCCGGCAGCGCCAAAGCCGAAAGCCTAGGTATCGCGCTGATGGATAGCATGCAGTCTGACGATCCCACCGCCATTATTGGCTTGCCGCTGATACGCTTGAACCAATTCCTGCGCCAAGTAGGCATCAACCCCCTTAACCCCACACGCTAACTTACTGGGAATTTATTGTGACTACAGGTCAACTTCACCTCATCCCCGTCGGTTTAGGCGACAGCCCCATACAAAATTGGCTGCCGGCTCAAACCCAGCAGCTTGCGCAATCGCTGACTATTTATATTGCAGAAAATGCCAAAACCGCCCGTGCTTTCCTGAAGCAAGTGGAAACCACCACGCCCATACAAGAAATCACCATTCATACGCTAGATAAGCGCGGCACATCTGCGCAACAAATTCGTGAATGGCTGCAACCACTAAAAGACGGTGCAAATATAGGTTTGGTATCCGAGGCTGGCTGCCCTGCAGTAGCTGACCCTGGCGCTGCCGTAGTTGCTGCAGCACATACCATGGGTATTGAAGTCGTACCCCACGTAGGGCCATCTTCTATTTTGCTAGGCCTAATGGCCAGCGGCCTAGACGGGCAACAATTCGCATTTCACGGCTACCCACCAGTAAATGCCGCTGAACGCAGCAAAACACTAAAAGACTGGGAAGCCAACTCGCGCAAACACCACCAGACCCAGCTATTTATTGAAACCCCTTACCGAAACGAAGCGGTATTCAGCGCCCTACTTAGCACGCTGCAACCCACCACTCGTTTGTGTGTAGGTCGCGCCCTAACCACAGCCGATCAGTGGATTTACACACGCACTGTTGCGCAGTGGACCAAAGCCAGCCCACCCGAGTTCAACAAACAACCTACTATCTTTTTGTTTCTAGCGTAGGCCAACCTTAGACACGCGCTAACAGCAATTCACGCATGGCGGCTACCTTATCCACTTGGAATGTAGGGGTCGCTTTGCTAAGCGTATCAGGGTCATGTGCCCCATAACTTACAGCTAGACTATCCATACCCGCATTTTGCGCCATATGCACATCATGCGTGGTATCACCCACCATAATCACCTGATCCACAGGCAGTTGCATTTCATCCAACAACTCATGCAACATTTGTGGATGCGGTTTACTTTGTGTTTCGTCCGCACAGCGTGTGGCGTAGAAGTACTTATCCAACCCCACATTAACCAGCAATCTATCCAAGCCGGGACGACTTTTACCGGTAGCCACCGCCAGCAGCACATCACGCTCTTTAAGCTCATCCATCATGCTTTGCATGCCATCGAACAATTTCAACTGCAAATCACGTTGGAAAAAATGATGACGGTAACGCTCGATAAAATCAGGCATCTGTTCAGCATTCAGGTCTGGCACCACTCTATATAGAGCAGCCTCTAAAGATAGGCCAATCACCCAGCTTGCAATAGCACCACTAGGCACTGGCAACCCCAGATCAGCACTCGCCAACTGAATAGCCGTCACAATGGCGTGGGTAGAATCCATCACCGTACCATCCCAATCGAACACCACTGCGCGGTACTGCTTCATTCTGCTTTCTCCAAAATTTTCATAATTGCCAAACACTCGGCAGGCAACGGCGCTTCCAGCTCTAACAACTCACCCGACACCGGATGCGCCATCTCTACCCTACCTGCGTGCAAGAACATACGTTTAAAGCCCAATCTAGAAAAATGCTCACGCACCTCATCTGAGCCGTACTTATCATCGCCCACCAATGGGAAACCGGCGTTAGCCAAGTGCACACGAATCTGGTGGGTGCGCCCTGTACGCAAATCAGCCTCCACCAAACTATAGCGCCCAAAGCGTTTCAATAAATTGACAATGGTATGCGAAGGCTTACCTTCAGGGTCTACGCGCACACGTCGCTCACCCGATGCCGTCATCCAACGCAACAACGGTTCACGCAAGTGCTGCCTATCATTCACCCAATCACCGGTCACCAGCGCTTGATAGTATTTACGTACTACACCTTCACGGAACATGTCGTGCAAACGCACCAACGCTTTACGGCTCTTAGCAATCACTAGCAAACCTGAGGTATCCCTATCCAGCCTGTGCGCCAACTCCAAAACACGCTCTTCTGGACGCGCCGCTCGCAGTTGCTCAACCACACCAAACGACACACCGCTACCGCCGTGAACCGCTACACCTTCTGGTTTATCGATCACCAGAATATCGCGATCCTCAAACACAATAGGAAACACCGCTGGAGGAACCGGTCTAGGTGCATCCGCTTGTGGCAAACGCATGGGGGGCACACGCAACACATCGCCCGCCTCCAACCTGTACTCGCTGCTTACCCGTCCTTTATTCACGCGTACTTGCCCACTACGTATGGCGCGGTAAATATGGCTTTTGGGAACACCTTTACAAAGGCGCAGCAGATAATTATCAACGCGCTGCCCCGCTTCCTCCGCCTCAATTTCCACGAAACGGACGGCTACAACGCCTTTTTCACTATCTAATGGTTTGCTCATGCACAAAAGAGGCATATAATCGCCTCAGCCTATGAAAACTGTGACACCGTCATACGTAGAGATGCAAAGGGTGCGTCTCCGTAGACGACAAAGGTCTAATTGTACTGCCTTAGTGCCAGTTTTCGGGGTCATTTAGTCGCCGGGGCGAGCTCACTGTTCCTGCAAGCACAGAATCTGCATGGCAAACATGACTGCTTGTGTCCCGCGTGCGGCACTGAATTATCTGCGAAAAGTCGTCGCTCTTTAGAATTTAGCACCAGACACGAGCAAAACCCGGGTCTGGCCATTGTTCCAGCAAATATTTTTTGTCAACCACACACGTGATCCTGACCATCCTGCTGCCTGAACCTCGCTCATACATGGGCTCATTGCCCCCACGACAGATTATGGTGGGCACGGCCTGACTCATCTTGGCCCTAGCCCCCTTGCAGTGACAGTGCTACACACTGAGTGACCCGCGGTCGTGCGTTAGCAATAGCGCACCATGACTACGGAGAATTACTCATGAAACGCATGTTGTTCAATGCAACGCATCAAGAAGAATTACGCGTTGCCATTGTCGACGGTCAGAAACTGATTGACCTCGATATAGAAGCCGCCGGCCGCGAACAGCGTAAAGGCAACATCTACAAAGGGGTGATTACCCGCATTGAACCCGGTCTGGAAGCTTGCTTTGTAAGCTACGGGGAAGAGCGCCACGGTTTTCTGCCCTTCAAAGAAGTTGCCCGCACCTACTTTAAGGAAGGTGTAGACGTACGTACAGCCCGCATTCAAGATGCGCTGCACGAAGGCCAAGAACTGATCATTCAAGTAGAAAAAGAAGAACGTGGGAACAAGGGCGCAGCCCTCACCACGTTTATCTCTCTGGCTGGTCGTTACTTGGTCTTGATGCCTAACAATCCACGCGGAGGCGGTGTTTCCCGTCGCGTGGAAGGCGAAGACCGTCAAGAGCTACGCGAAGCCATCGACCAACTGTCTATTCCTGGCGGCATGAGCATCATTGCTCGTACAGCCGGTATTGGTCGTAGCGTAGAAGAGCTGCAATGGGATTTAAACTACCTACTGCAACTCTGGACCGCCATTGACACAGCTGCACGCGATAACCGTGCACCTATACTGATTTACTTGGAATCCAGCTTAGTAATCCGCGCTATTCGCGATTACTTCTCCCAAGATATCGGTGAAATCCTGATCGATACCGATGACATTTACGAGCAAGCCACTGCCTTTATGAGCGTAGTGATGCCCGATAATGTGCAGCGTGTAAAACGCTATCGTGATGACATTCCGCTGTTCTCACGCTTCCAAATCGAAAACCAAATCGAAACCGCGTACTCTCGTACCGTGCAACTGCCATCCGGTGGTGCTGTGGTTATCGACCACACCGAAGCACTAGTTGCCATCGACGTGAACTCGGCACGCTCCACTCGTGGCGCAGACATCGAGGAAACCGCTCTACGCACCAACCAAGAAGCAGCAGATGAAGTTGCCCGCCAGTTACGTTTGCGTGACTTGGGTGGTCTGATCGTTATCGACTTTATCGATATGGAAGACAGCAAAAACCAGCGTGCCGTTGAGCAACGTCTGCGTGATGCGCTGCACTTGGATCGAGCCCGTGTACAAATGGGCAAAATTTCGCGCTTTGGCTTGATGGAGCTTTCTCGTCAGCGTCTGCGCCCTGCCTTGAACGAAGGCTCCCATATCACTTGCCCTCGCTGTACAGGTACTGGCGTGATTCGCGATGCCGAATCCAGCGCTCTGCACGTACTACGTCTGCTGCAAGAAGAGGCCATGAAAGAAGGTACGGCCGCCATCAACGCCCAAGTGCCTGTTGATGTGGCCACCTACCTGCTGAACGAAAAACGCGCTGATGTTTCCAAAATTGAATCTCGCTTGAACATCAAGCTGACATTGATTCCAAACAAAAACCTGGAAACGCCTCACCACATTATCGAACGCCTGCGTCACGATGACACACGCCTTGATGATGTAGTGTCTAGCTACCAGCAAGTACAGCAAGCTGAACAAACCACAGCACAACCTGCTACGCGCGCACAAGAAACCAAGAGTCGCCCTGAAGCACTGGTTAAAGGCATTACACCTGCCCAACCAGCGCCTACACCGGCTCCTGCTGCTAAAGCCGCACCAAGCTTCTGGAAACGTCTGGCCACATGGTTATTTGGTGAGAAAACACCAGAGCCCGATGCCAGCACCGCTAAGAACGCTAAGAAAACAGGCCGTCGCCCAGCGAATGCTTCCACCAAAGGTGGCGAGCGCAATCCTGAGCAACAACGCCAACGTCAACGCCAACGTCGCTCATCCCGACCAAACAGCGATGAGCGCGCCGACAAAACAGTAAGCACCACAGCTAACAACAACCCTCAAGGTCGCCGCAACGCACCTAAAGAAGAGAAAAACGACGAACAGTTGGCAACACCAGTAGCTGCCGTCAGCGCACAAGCTGCCGACCAAGCCTCTGGCGAAACCTCCACAGGTTCCCGTCGTCGCCGTGGTAGCCGTGGTCGTCGTCGTGACAACAACGCTGAGGCAAACAAAGCTAACGAACAAGATTTGGATCTGCAAGAAGGTACAACTTCCGAAGCTGAAACCGCAGTTGCCCCTAGCCCAGTAATTGCTAAAGACACTGCACAAGACGCCGATACCAATACAGATAGCATCGATAACGAAGAAGGAGCAGAAGGCGATGGTAGTGATACTGAGCGCCGTCGCAGCCGTCGTCGTCGCAGCCGTCGTGGCCGTCGTGGTACAGAGCAAAACGCTAACAGTACAGATGCTGTTGAAAGTGAGGATAGCGTCGTTACAGATGGTGAAACTGTGGTGACTTATGTACCACATCAAACACCAAGCTTTGATGCCAACGCATTGATTGATACCCCTCAAGACGAGGCTGCTGCTGAGACTGCCGTTGCTACTGAAGTTGCACAACCTAGCGATAACAATCCTGCAATTGCTGCTACACAACAAGCTGAGTTGCCTTTGGCTACAGAGGCCTCTGACACCGTAGTTGCTGATGAGCCTGTTAAAGCACAAGCAGCTCCTGTTGCTGTGGCCGAGCTGGCACAATCATCCGGTCTGACTATGATTGAAACTCGCGCAGAAAGCCTAGCCGATGCAGCCAACGCACAAGCCGAGGTTGAGTCCGCTCCTAAACGCGCTCCACGCACTCGTAAAGCTACTGCTGCTGTTGTTGCTGAACCATTGGTACAGATCGAAACACAAGCTGACGAACCCGCTGCAGAACTTAACGCTGAGCCAGCCCCAATCGCTGACGATGTAGCTCCTGCAGTTGCTGACGCTGATGTTTCAACAGAAACCGCAACAGCGACTGACATCTCTGCGGCTGCTGAGTCTGTAGCTGAAGTAGTAGAACACGCTACTGATGCTGTAGAGCCTACATCTACAGACGTAGCATCTGTAGAAGAAAGCCGTGCAGCGATAGAGCCTGCTCAAACTGAAGCCACTGAGGTAGAAAGCCCAGCCATCGTTGCAGAAGCCGCTCCTGTCGTTGCTGAAGTACATGCAGAGGAACAACAAGTCGCTGCAACAGAGACCAGCTCTATTGCACACAACAACGTTGCCCTGGATACACAGCTAGAACAAGCTGGCCTACAGTTGGTAGAGACATCCGTCACCACTAGCTTTAGTTACCAAGCAGCTCCCGTAAAACTGGGGCGTCCACGTAAATCCGCTGCACAAGCCCCTACTGCAGAACCACTGGAACAGGTTGAAACCAGCCATTCCTAAGACGTAACACGCTGTACAAAAAACCCTCTTTGCAAAACAAAGAGGGTTTTTTATTGGCTATGACATAACGGTGTACTCTCGCATCCCGCAAATAGCGCTGAAACTAGGCCAGCCCATCGCTCTTAGCACACACACCTCAGCGCATGCTTCTTCCACTCTGCGCACCACCACTACCTACAGCCAAGTGAGCAGAAGCCTTCAATACCCCCTTAGCCATCAGACAGCCGCTTTCTGCTTCCCTTACCCTGAACACACAAGAAGAGACCTCGCCACCAAATACAAAAAGGGCTGAGAAGCTCAGAATCGCGCGCTACACGCATTCTTCACCTACTCAACCCTTTGATGTGTAGCGGAGCATTATCGCCCTGCCACGGCATTCTTAATGGCGTTTACGCCTTATGCACAGCCTCTGCCGGCTGACGCGTCAACAAGGCAATCAAACTAGCAATCTCGTTTTGCATCTCGCGTCTATCTACGACCATATCGATAGCGCCTTTTTGCATCAAGAACTCAGCACGCTGGAAACCTTCTGGCAATTTCTCACGTACAGTTTGCTCAATCACACGCGGACCCGCAAAACCGATCAAGGCATTAGGTTCAGCCATCACCACATCGCCCATAAAGGCAAAACTGGCTGATACACCGCCCATAGTTGGGTCAGTGAGAACACTAATGAATGGCAAACCAGCTTCAGATAATTTGCACAACATGGCATTTGTTTTCGCCATCTGCATCAACGAGAACAGACTCTCTTGCATACGTGCACCACCAGAGGCAGTCACACACACAAACGCAGAACGGGATTCAATAGCCGCCTGAACACCGCGCACAAAACGCTCACCCACTACAGACCCCATGGAACCAGCCATGAAATCGAAGTTAAATACAGCAGCTACTGCTGGCACGCCCAAAATCGTACCTTGCATAACTACCATGGCTTCGCTTTCGCCTGTATCACGGGTAGCTTGAGCAATACGATCAGGGTATTTTTTGGAGTCGCGGAACTTCAGCGGATCCATTGGACGGGTATTGGAACCGATTTCTACCCTACCCTCTGCATCCAGCAGCACGTCGATACGATCGCGTGCATTGATACGCATATGGTGTGAGCACTTAGGACATACATGCGATGTGGCCTGCAAGTCTTCTTTGTACAGCACCACCTCACACGACGGGCATTTCACCCATAGCCCTTCGGGAACCCGACGACTGCTTTCGTTGTTACGATTAATGCGTGGAGGCAGAATTTTCTGGAGCCAACTCATGGTGTGATCCTGATAGTAGACGACGCCGCTCACGCCGCCAGCAAATTTTTAACAACATGCACGAATGCAAAAACACAAGTGCATGATTCTATACGGAGAAGCCCTTGTTACGCTAGTTCAATGCTTGTCGAACTTGCGCTAACCACTGCGATGCCGCCTGAATAGCTTGGTCATCACTGTTGTTTTGGGCGTAAGCTGCCTCCATGGTTTCAATCAGCTTGCTGCCGATTACCACAGCGTCCGCACACTCCCCTACTCGCTTGGCGCTTTCAGCATCGCGTATACCGAACCCTACGCCTACAGGAATATGTACGTGCTTACGAATAACTTCCAATTGGCGTGCTACAGCATCGGTATCCAAACTACCAGAACCGGTCACACCTTTTAGAGACACATAATACACGTAACCCCTCGCTACCTTAGCGGTGCTTTGCATACGCGCTTCAGTAGAAGTAGGGGCTAATAGGAAAATCGGGTCTACACCTGCTTTGCTCAACATGCCAGCAAACTCTTGGCATTCCTCGGGCGGGTAATCCACGGTCAACACACCGTCTACCCCAGCTTCACCAGCGGCTTGCGCAAAATGCTCTTGCCCCATGGCTTCTATAGGATTGGCATAGCCCATCAAGACTATAGGCGTGGTGTTATCTTGTTTACGGAACTCACGCACCATATCCAACACCATGCTCAGACTAACGCCACGCGCCACAGCGCGTTCTGCTGCACGTTGGATAACGGGGCCGTCAGCCATAGGATCAGAGAAAGGCACGCCCATCTCGATCACATCAGCTCCTGCCTTAACCAGCTCATGCATCAAAGGGACCGTTACGGTCAAAGAAGGATCACCAGCAGTGATATAAGGAATCAAGGCTGCGCGGTCTTCCAGCTTCGCAAAACAATTGGCCAGGCGTATATTTTTTGTTTCTGACATAGTTAAATCCCGAACCTTACAAGGTGATACCGCTGAACTCAGCAACGGTATGCATATCTTTATCACCACGACCGGACAAGCTGACCAGAATGATTTTGTCGGACGACAATGTAGGCGCCATACGCGCTGCACATGCCAAAGCATGCGAGGACTCTAGCGCAGGCATAATACCCTCTACACGGCAGCAATGATGAAAGGCTTGCAGTGCTTCGTCGTCGTTCACAATTTGATAGTTCGCACGGCCACTATCCTTCAACCACGCATGCTCAGGCCCCACACCGGGGTAATCCAAACCTGCCGAGATTGAGTGCGTTGCTTGAATTTGGCCAGCAGCATCTTGTAGCACATAGGTACGGTTACCGTGCAACACACCCACTGTACCTGCATTTAGAGACGCTGCATGCTCTGGGGTATCGATACCACGACCACCTGCCTCTACGCCTACTAACTTCACATCGTCGTAGTTGATGTAAGGATAAAAGATCCCCATGGCATTAGAACCACCACCTACCGCCGCCACCACATAATCAGGTTGGCGACCAGCATCTACTGGCATCTGCTCAATACACTCTTCGCCAATCACACTCTGGAAATCGCGAACCATCATGGGATAAGGGTGTGGACCAGCCACAGTACCAATAATGTAGAAAGTATTTTCTACATTGGTTACCCAATCGCGCATGGCTTCATTCAGCGCATCTTTAAGCGTACGGGAACCAGACTCTACAGGCACTACAGTTGCACCCAGCAGTTTCATGCGATAGACGTTGGCGGCTTGTCGGCGTACGTCTTCGCTGCCCATGTACACTACACATTCCAAACCATAGCGAGCGGCAACAGTCGCTGTCGCAACGCCGTGTTGACCAGCGCCGGTTTCAGCAATGATGCGGGTTTTGCCCATACGCTTGGCCAACAAAATTTGGCCAATACAGTTATTTACCTTGTGTGCACCAGTATGGTTCAAGTCTTCGCGTTTAAACCAAATCTGTGCACCACCAAGTTCTTCCGACCATCGACGTGCGTGATACACCGGAGACGGACGCCCTACAAAGTGCTTAAGCTCGTAAGCAAACTCCCGTTGGAATTCGGGATCTTCTTTGTAACGGTCGTAGGCCTCGCGCAATTCATCCAGCGCATGTACCAATGTTTCAGAGACGAAAGAACCACCAAACTTGCCAAAATGGCCGGTGCTGTCAGGTAAGGTATACGATTTCAAGGGTTTACTCGCTTTTATCAGAACCACAGCAATACGAGCCTGCTCCAGACTCGTAGCCAAACAATTATTCTACCAGTACAACCGCACTATTGCCGCACCGCTTCTACGCCAGGAATCTCATTCAAGGCTGTTAGGGCACGTTGAATCTGCTCGCCACTGTTTACCTCTACGGTAAAGACCATTTGGCTAAGCGATCGGCGGCTTTGCGTATTCACGCCCACTACGTTTAAACGTAGCCGGGCAAATACTTCGGATACATCTCTAAGCAGATTAGGATTTTCTTGTGCTTGTATAAAGAGGTCGACGGGATACAGGGCTTCGCCTGTTGCCCCCCATGTCACATCTATCACCCGTTCAGGTTGTGTCGCTGACAACCCCAAAAACGAGTGACAATCACGCCGGTGTATAGACACACCACGACCGCGGGTCACAAACCCCACGATCTCATCGGGTGGTGCAGGGCGACAGCAACGGGCTAATTGCGTAAGCAAAGAGTCTACGCCCACCACCAACACACCACTTTTTCCGGTACGCGTCACACTGGACGTCGCGCTATTGAACACACGCGATGAGTTGTCTTCTTGTACTGGCGCCTCAGATGGCTGCTTAAAGGCCTGCTCTATATGGCGCAGACTAAATTCATCTTTGGCAACCGCGACGTATAAGTCATCAGCCTGAGCAAAACCTAGGCGTTGAGCCAGTTGTTCTAAATTCGTGGCTGTTTTGCCCAACCGCTGCAATTCTTTCTCGACCATAGTCTGGCCTTGGCTCATGCGCTGCTGCAGCTCTACCGCATTAAACCAAGCCCGCACTTTGGCTCTAGAACGAGGGCTAGCCAAGAAACCTAACTGTGCATTTAACCAATCACGCGATGGCCCGCCCGATTTGGCAGCAATAATTTCTACCGTTTGCCCCGTTTGCAGGCGTGTCAACAACGGCACCATCAGCCCATCAACTTTGGCACCACGACAACGGTGGCCCAAGTCTGTGTGCAAGTGATAAGCAAAATCAACCGGAGTCGCCCCCACAGGAAGCTCAATCACACGCGCTTGTGGTGTTAACACATAGACATGCTCAGCCTGCAGGCTTTCTGTTGCGGGTGCGGCCTCTGGCGCAGCCGTAGTGCTATCGGCAGTGGGTGTGCTTTTATCCCAAGCCAACAGTTGGCGCATCCACGCAATTTTCTGCTCATCTGCAGTCGCCGCAACTTTGCCACCAGCGGCACCCGCTTCTTTGTAGCGCCAGTGTGCCGCCATCCCGTATTCGGCAAATTCGTGCATTTCTTGCGTACGAATCTGCACTTCAAAACAACGCCCCTGCTCGTCTGCTACTACTGTGTGCAGCGAACGGTAGCCATTGGGCTTAGGACGGGAAATGTAATCATCAAACTCTGCCGGCACAGGCGTCCACATAGCGTGAATCAAGGCCAAGGCAGCATAGCAACTGCGCTCGTCATCCACAATTACACGCAATGCACGCAAATCAAAGAGCTGATCAAAGTCCAGATGCTTATTACGCATCTTGTTCCAAATGCTATAGATGTGTTTTGGCCTGCCATACACTTCTGCATCTACACCTTCAGCTTTGAGCGCTTCGGATAGCTGTTGCACTACATTGGTGATAAAACTCTCACGCTCGGTGCGTTTTTCTTCCAACTGTTTTGCTATTTGCTTATACACATCTGGCTTGAGAAAACGGAAAGCAAAGTCTTCCATTTCCCACTTCACCTGCCAAATCCCCAGTCTATTTGCCAAGGGTGTGTATAACTCCATGGTCTCTTTGGCAAAGGCCTCAGGACAAGGAGTTTTGCTGATGGCATACCAGCTTAACGACTGCAATCTAGAGGCTAGGCGCAGCAACACAATACGCAAGTCAACGGCCATCGCCAGCAACATGCGTCGTTTCATTTCTTTCTGATCGCTACCTGGCGCACCTATGTCGCCAGACTGCGCCGTCAACGTACCTAATCGGTATAAGGCTCGTGTGCCTTGCACCAGCTTAGCAACTTCAGGGCCAAACTCACGTGATAAGGTTTCGGGACGGGTGTTGTTCTCGTTGTCTTCCAGCTCAGGCATCACGGCCAACAAGGCACTGGCTCGCGTTACCGCATCAGAACCCAGCCCTACCAATACCGTCACCATCATGGCCGCGTGGCTATCTAAAGGCTCACCCGTGCTGGCGATACGTCCTGGTAGCACCTTGACCACCTTATCTCTCGCCGCGGTTACCAGCTTCTTCCCAGCCTCATCCAAATCTGCCGTGCAGGATTCTAACCACACAGCATCAGATAATAGATCGTGAGTATCAGCAGAAGGGAGTAACGGGGAGTGCATAAAATGGGGCCAATGTTCAGAAGCACACTTAAGACCCATATACTAGCGTGGATACCGTTTCACTGCGAGACCCCTTGATGTTATATAGCCCTAAAAAAAAGACATTACTGATGGTCTGGCACTCTAGAACAGGGGCCAGTCAACAAGCCATGCAAGCCGCATATGGTGCCGCCCAACGAGCCCTACATGCGCTTGAAAGCACTGACAGTGCTCAGGTACGCAGTGTGCCTGCGGCTGAAGCCACTGCTGAAGACTTTCTACTCGCTGATGCCTACCTGTTTTGTGCACCAGAGAATCTGGCTAGCCTGAGCGGTACGATGAAGGAATGCTTTGATAGGCTCTATTACGCATTAATAGAGCAGCTTAATGGCCGCCCTTATGCCGCAATCATTAGTGCCGGCACAGACGGGCACAGCGCCCTACGACAATTGCAGCGCATTTGTACTGGCTGGCGGCTTGAGCAAGCCTGTGACCCCGTCATTGTTCTCACAAACGCCAGCAACGCTGACGAAATTTTGGCACCCAAACAATTAACGAGTGCGCAACTCGCTTCTGCCGAACGTTGCGGAGAGAACCTAGCCGCCCTACTGTGCTTATAATGGCGGATGCTCTGAATCTTCTGACCCAGAGCAAAGACATGCTTAGACAGATACATTACGCTTGCAAGTAATTTATAGCTATGTACTTACTACCCATAATCTAGGTATGTTGCGCGGGGTTTTGCAGGCTTATTGCAAAATTTTCGTTAAAATCGATTCATTAACCTTAAGACACCACAAAATAAGGCGCTTTTATCGCCCGGTGTCCAGTTTCGCTTTCTCTAGCCGGAGTCTCATTACCATGACCCACGTTGTCACCGAAAACTGTATCAAATGCAAATACACTGACTGTGTTGATGTCTGTCCGGTAGACTGTTTCCGTGAAGGTCCGAACTTCTTGGTAATTGATCCTGATGAGTGTATTGACTGTGCTGTCTGTATTCCAGAGTGCCCGGCCAACGCCATTTTTGCAGAAGAAGACGTACCCGAAGATCAAGTGAAGTTTATTGCGCTAAACGCCGAGCTCAGCCCTGAGTTTGGTATGATCAACCGCTCCAAAAAACCTTTGGAAGATGCCGACGAATGGAATGGCGTTGAAGGTAAACTGGAGCATTTAGAGCGATAAACTGTTGTTTGAAAACAGCTTTTAAGCCCCTAAAAGAAGCCTATGGCTTCTTTTTTTTGTCTCCAATATTGCTGCAATGCAGCACAAGGATAATACTAAGTATCACAGCAGATAAGCTTCGCATACACTGACGACTTATCGCTCAGCGGGTCAGCCACAAGGCCCGTTTAGTGCACAAGCGTTTCACCTCAATAAAAAAGAATATCTATGCTTTACGACCTACATGAATGGCAAAGGTCCATGCTGGCTCCACTGGTGAACCTCTCCAGTCAGGGCTCTGAGTTGTTTTCTAGCCCTTATAGCCCTTGGTCTTACACCCCTGTCTCACGTCAAATTGCAGCAGGCTATGAATTACTTTATAGACTTGGCAAAGAGTACGAGAAACCTCAATGGCAGATCCCCGAGGTCAAGGTAGGCAATAAGCTAGTTGCAGTGAGCGAAAGCACCGTTTTGCGT
>SRSN01000099.1 GCA_004791645.1 Alcaligenaceae bacterium 429 | reverse complement strand
GTGTCTTCACCTTCGTGAGCCAGAACTTCCATGCCGTTTTTCTTGGCTTTTGCAATGATATGGCTAGCCATAGAACGGGTTTGACGGTTAGAGGTGCCGCTAGCGATGACCACACGATCAAACAAGCCTGTCAGGTGGGTGCTGTCAAAGACGCGAATGTCTTGTGCTTTGACATCTTCCAAAGCGTCGATCACAACGCGTTGCTGTTTTTCTAAATCTTTCATAAATCAGTATCTGTTGAGTTGGCCGTTTGGCGATAAAGCCCCTCAGCCTGTATGTAATGAGCCACGGCAGGATCCAGTAAATCGGTAGGATCTTGGTGTAGTGCCAGTATGTGGCGAATGTGACTGGCCGAAATATCCATAGGAGGGAAGTTCAGCTGATGCAGGGTTTTGTGTTGTTGTTGCAGTTCCGCAGCTAAGGCTGCTGGTGTGTTGTAAGAGGACCCGGGGCGCTTGGCTACAGCCAGCTCAACATGTTCCAGAATTTCTTGCCAGTGATTCCAGCTGCAGAAGTTCTGTAATTGATCAGCACCCAATATCCAGTAGTATACCGGTCCTTTGGGTAGCTGTCGCAAGGTGTCAATCGTATATGTTGCACCGCCGCGGTTAATTTCACTACGGTTAATGTGTAGTTTTGGGTTGTGCACGCATGCTAATTCCAGCATGTGTACACGTTGTTCAGGGCTTGCTGCTAATGGCGCGCGCTGCCATGGATTAGCTGCAGGAATTAGCTGCAGAGTATCCAGCTTTAGCTCTGCCAGAGCACGTTCTGCCAGAGCGATGTGGGCTCGGTGTACAGGATCAAAACTGCCACCGAGCAATCCTATGTGTTGTTGCTCAGCCATTCGCGTGGTTTTAGAAAGTCAGCCAGTTTGGCTTCTGGGGAGTCAGCTTCAGGCACCCATTGGTAACGCCATTTCACTATAGGCGGCATGGAAAGCAAGATGGACTCGGTACGACCGCCTGATTGCAGTCCAAACAAGGTGCCTCGGTCAAAGACTAAGTTGAACTCTACGTAACGGCCACGTCGGTATGCTTGGAAGTCGCGCTCGCGCTCGCCGTAGCTGAGGTGACGGCGTTGTTCCACAATAGGAATGTACGCTTTAAGGAAATGATCGCCTACAGATTTAACCAGCTCAAAACTGCGGTCAAAACCTTCCTCGTTCAAGTCATCAAAGAAAATACCACCAATGCCGCGAGTTTCGTCACGGTGTTTCAGGTAGAAATACTCATCACACCACTTTTTATAGACGGGGTATTTCTGCTCGCCAAATGGCGCTAAGGCATCGGCACACTTTTGGTGAAAATGACGAGCATCTTCTTCAAAAGCATAATAGGGGGTGAGATCCAGACCACCACCAAACCAGAATATGGTGGGCTCGCTTTCATGCCTAGATTCGGCAATAAACAAGCGCACATTCATGTGAGTGGTGGGGACATAGGGATTATGAGGGTGCAGAACCAACGACACACCCATGGCTTCCCATGGACGTCCAGCCAGTTCAGGACGCTGTGCTGTGGCGGACGGGGGCAGTGTTTTGCCTTTAACATGGCTAAACAATACTGCACCACGTTCGAACAGATTACCTGCTTCCAAGTAACGCGACAGACCGCCGCCTCCTTCTTCACGTTCCCACTGATCAGCTTGGAACTTGCAACCATCGGCAAGCTCCAGATGTTTAACAATACGCTGTTGTAGGTCCAAGAAATAGTCACGGACGTCGGCGACGGAATGGTTCATGCAATATCCTCTTTTACGGCTTAGGACTCGTCGGTACTAGGGATGGCGCGCCAGCCAATATCGCTGCGGAACTGTTTGCCATCAAATTGGATTTGAGCAGCCGCCGCATAGGCTTTGTCTTGAGCACGACGAATAGAATCACCTAATGCCGTTACGCACAGCACACGGCCACCGGAGGTCAGCAGTTGGCCATCTACCAGTTCGGTACCAGCATGAAATACCATGCAGTTGTCGGTGTCTTCAGGCAATTGCTGGATGACATCGCCTTTGCGCGGGTTTTCTGGGTAGTTGGCGGCAGCCATGACTACGCCCAATGCGGTGCGACGGTCCCAATCGATGTTGGCTGTATCCAGTTCGCCTGCAATAGCTTGTTCCAACACTTCGCTAAAGTCGTTCTTGATGCGCATCATGATAGGTTGCGCTTCAGGATCGCCCAGACGGCAGTTGTATTCCAAGACTTTCAGTGTACGAGTACTGTCTGGGCCATCGCCAATCATTAGACCGGCGTACAGGAAACCAGTGTAAGGAATGCCGTCTTTTGCCATACCTTGGATGGAAGGCAGAATGACTTCGCGCATGATGCGGTTGTGCAAGGTGGGCGAAACGATAGGGGCGGGGGAGTATGCTCCCATACCACCAGTGTTCGGGCCTTCGTCACCGTCTTTCAGACGTTTGTGGTCTTGGCTTGTGGCCAATGGCAGTACGTTTTTGCCATCACACATGATGATGAAGCTGGCTTCTTCACCTGTGAGGAACTCTTCGATCACCACACGAGCACCCGCATTACCAAACATGCCACCGCCCAACATATCGTCGATAGCTGTCAGTGCTTCGTCTTCAGTCATGGCGACGATTACGCCTTTACCTGCTGCCAAGCCGTCAGCTTTTACAACAATAGGAGCGCCTTTTTCGCGTACGTACGCTTTAGCGGCTTCCAGATCGGTAAAGGTTTGGTATTCAGCCGTAGGAATCTGGTGACGTACCATGAATGCTTTGGCGTAGTCTTTAGAGCTTTCTAGCTGAGCTGCAGCTTTGGTGGCACCAAAGATTTTTAACCCTGCTGCACGAAAAGCATCTACTACACCAGCCGCCAGAGGGGCCTCAGGGCCAACAACGGCCAGTTCAATGTCTTCGTTGCGGGCAAACTCTACCAACTGGTCTACATCGGTAATAGGTACGTTTTGTAGACGTTCGGCAGTTGCCGTGCCCCCATTACCAGGAGCAACAAACACCGTGCTGACACGTTGTGATTGGGCGAGGCGCCAGGCTAGGGCATGTTCACGGCCCCCGCCGCCAATGACGAGTAACTTCATAGGATTTCTGAGAAAAAGGGGCTAGACGCCCCACAGGGTTAACAGGATTATTCGGTTTCATCCATGACGGCAGTGGTGTAAACCTCTTGCACGTCGTCTAGGCCCTCTAGGGCATCTAGCATTTTTTGCATTTTTTTAGCGTCATCACCTTCTAGTTCAGTTTCGCTCAATGCTTTCATGATGACGTCACTGACTTCAGGTTCTAGTCCAGCATCGGTAAATGCTTGTTTGACTGCTGCGTAGTTGGAGGGTGTGCAGACTACTTCGATTAGACCTTCTTCGTCGGTCATGATGTCATCTGCTCCGGCCTCTAGGCCGACTTCCATAATTTTGTCTTCATCAGCACCGGGGGCAAAGAGAAACTGCCCACAGTGTTGGAATTGGAACACAACTGAGCCATCAATACCCAGATTTCCACCATGTTTGCTGAATGCGTGACGTACATCGGATACGCTGCGCTGACGGTTATCGGTCATGCAGTCCACAATAACTGCAGCCCCACCAATGCCATAACCTTCAAATCGGATTTCTTCGAAGTTCGCGCCATCTGCACCACCGGCACCGCGCTGAATCGCACGGTTAACGTTGTCTTTTGGCATGTTCGCTGCAGCAGCTTTCTCAGCGGCCAAACGTAGACGGGGATTGGAGTCGGGGTCGGGCCCACCTTCGCGTGCTGCAACGGTGACTTCACGGATGATTTTAGTCCACAGCTTGCCGCGTCTGGCATCTTGACGCCCTTTGCGGTGCTGAATATTCGCCCATTTACTATGTCCGGCCATAACTTCGTACCAATTTAAAAATTAGAAAATTTCGTTTCAGATCACTATTTTAACCTGTGCGCAAAACTTCGCCTGCACTACACTGGCAGCATCAGGTACCTGTAGTATATAGCAGGCTATTTTTTATCTGGGATAGAGTCATGGCAGAAACAATCAATCTTGCACGAGGAAAGGCGGCTGAGGTTGTGCTGTTGCCGCGTATGGCAAATAGGCACGGCTGTATTACCGGCGCGACGGGCACAGGGAAAACTATTAGTCTACAGTTAATGGCTGAGGCTTTTTCCCGTCAAGGCACTGCGGTTTTTGTGGCCGATGTAAAAGGCGACTTAAGCGGTATTGCCATGAAAGGCGAATCCAACCCCAAGTTGGAAGCCAGATTACAAGAGTTGGGGCTACCTGCCCCCGAGTTCTCCGCAAACTCGGTGGTGTTTTGGGATGTTTTTGGTCAGTCAGGGCATGCCATACGCGCGACGGTGTCCGACATGGGCCCTATGTTGTTGGCTCGTATCCTAGAGCTCAATGACACCCAAGAAGGTATTTTGAATATTGCCTTCCGGTTAGCAGATGATGAAGGCCAACTATTGTTGGACATGAAAGATCTGCGTGCCATGTTGAATCACGTGACTAAGCGAGCCACCGAGCTGCGTGCCAAATATGGGAATGTGTCGGCCGCGTCAGTGGGGGCAATTCAACGTGCGTTACTGCGATTAGAAAGTGAAGGTGCAGAGCAGTTTTTTGGTGAACCTGCTCTAGATATTGCCGACTGGATTCGTACGGATGCGCAAGGCAAAGGTATGGTCAACGTGCTGATGGCTGACCGTTTAATACAGTCGCCTCGTTTGTATTCCGTGTTTCTGCTGTGGATGCTGGCGGAGCTGTACGAGCGTTTGCCTGAAGTAGGCGATTTGGATAAGCCTAAGTTTGTGTTTTTCTTTGACGAAGCACATTTGCTATTCAATGAAGCACCCAAAGCCTTGGTGGAAAAAATCGAACAAGTGGTGCGTTTGGTTCGTTCCAAAGGGGTAGGCATTTATTTTGTGACCCAAAACCCATTGGATATTCCTGAAGCGGTATTGGGGCAGCTAGGCCATAGAGTGCAGCATGCCTTACGTGCTTACACGCCACGCGATCAGAAAGCAGTGAAAACCGCTGCACAAACCATGCGTCCTAATCAGGGGCTGGATATTGAGGCTGCTATTACCGAGCTAGGGGTAGGCGAGGCGTTGGTTTCTATGTTGGATGCTAAAGGGATTCCTACACCGACTGAGCGCGTATGGATGTATGCACCGGGCAGTCGTATTGGGCCAGCGTCTGATGCCGAGAAAAAGCAAATTCTGGCTGCTTCGTTATTTGGCCTGAAATACGATACCAGCATCGATAGAGAGTCGGCGTATGAGGTTTTGACAAAGCAAGAGCAAGAAGCCTCTCAGCAAGCGCAAGAGTCCACTGAAAAGAGCTCTGGGGTGGTGGGTATGCTGAATGACTTCCTGTTTGGTTCTACTGGGCCTAGAGGTGGTCGTAAAGATGGCCTGGTGCAAGCCACTATCAAAACAGAGGCCAGACGTGGTGCTACGAAGTTTTTACGTGGTGTGCTGGGTTCGTTGTTACGCAGTAAATAAGACTTAGCTTTGGTCAGGCTGTTTGCGCATGCCTGACCAAACTATGGCGCCCACAATGATGGTTCCGCCTAATATGGCTTGAATGCTAGGGTATTGAGCAAACAGTAAGGCCGCAAAGGCAATAGCGTAAATGGGTTCTAACGCAATGATAATGCCAGCGCTACGAGCATTAATACGCGTTAGGCTAGATACCAATAAGTAGTGCGACAGTGCTGTGCAGAATATACCCAGCATGGCCATCCAGAACCAGTCTGCGGCACTAGGTTGCCCCAAGTAGGGTAACGCAAAGGGCAAGCACAAGAGTGTGACAAAGAGGTTTTCCCAATAGGCCACTTGTAGTGCGGGCATGTGTGACGCTGTACGTCTATTAATGATCGTAAAAAGCGCGAAGGTAAAGCCTGATAAGACTGCCCACAGTAAGCCTATAGTGGCTTCGGCGGCTAAATCGAATTCTGGGGTCACAAGGATCAACCCAAATGAGACCAATCCCAGAATCAACCATTCATCTGTACGAACGCGCTCACGCAGCACTAACCATTCACTAAGCGTGATGAATGCTGGGAAACTGGCAAACCCTAAGGTGGCGATTGCAATGCCGCCTGTTTTGACCGCAATAAAGAAACTGACCCAGTGTATGGCCAACATAATAGAGGCCAGCAACAACATGCCTGCATCTTTCTTATTCAACCCCTCACTTAATCGTCTGCCTTGAGAGCGAATGATCAAAAACAGCACCATTGCCGCAAAAAAAGCACGGAAGGTGGTGATCATGATGGGATCGCTTTTGATCAACTCCCCCAGAATACCGGTAAGACCAAAAAGTACAGCGGCCAGATGGCTCTGAAGTAAGGCACGTTGATGGGTCATTGTCGAATATAGGTGAACAGGGTAGATTTAAGGATTGAACAGTTAGTGATGCTTAAATCATAACGTAGAGACAGAAGGAGTTCGTCATGGGAACAGAAGTCAACGCAATACGTATAGAGAAAAATGGTGGTCCAGAGGTGTTGAAGTGGGTATCCGTACCTCTCTCAGCTCCGGCTGACAATGAAGTATGCATTCGCCACAAAGCCATAGGTCTCAATTTTATTGATATTTATTTCCGTGATGGTTTGTATCCTAGTCCATTGCCTCATGGCTTGGGTTTTGAGGCCGCCGGTATTGTTGAGGCTGTTGGTAAAGATGTACATCACGTCAAAGTAGGCGATAGGGTTGCGTATGGACAGGGGCCTCTGGGTGCCTATGCCGAAGCTCGTAATATTCCCGCTGATCGCGTTGTGCGCCTGCCTGAGGGCATTAGCTTTGAAGAAGGTGCCGCCATCATGCTGAAAGGGCTAACCGTTCAGTATTTGCTGCGCCAAGTGTATGACGTGAAAAAAGGCGACACCATTCTGTTTCACGCGGCAGCCGGTGGCGTAGGCTCGTTGGCATGCCAATGGGCAAATGCCATGGGTGTGCGTGTGATTGGTA
The DNA here is from genome assembly GCA_004791645.1 of Alcaligenaceae bacterium 429. Lineage (GTDB taxonomy): Bacteria > Pseudomonadota > Gammaproteobacteria > Burkholderiales > Burkholderiaceae_B > Paenalcaligenes. Next base: position 5,181 of record SRSN01000099.1, on the reverse strand, counting down.
CGGCATCTAGCGCTGAAAAAATGCAGATGGCCAAAGACAACGGTGCGTGGGCAACGATCAACTACAGCACTGAAGATGTGGTGCAGCGTGTACGCGAACTTACCGACGGCGCAATGGTTCCTGTGGTGTACGACGGTGTGGGTAAAGCAACGTGGGAAACATCACTGAAGTGCCTGCGACCTCGTGGTCTGATGGTGAGCTTTGGTAATGCGTCGGGGGCGGTAACAGGGGTGAATCTGGGCGTATTGGCACAGCACGGTTCGTTGTATGTGACACGTCCTATCTTGGCGAGCTTTGTGCCTACGCTAGAAACCATGCAAGCAGCAGCAGATGACTTGTTTGCGCAGATTTTGGCTGGCAATATCAAGGTGGATATCGGTCAGCGCTTCCCATTGCGTGACGTGGCCAAAGCACATGAGGCATTGGCATCACGTAAAACAGTAGGTTCTACTATCTTGACGCTGGACTAATCCAGCAACATACAAAAAAGCCGGATGCTCAATAAGAGATCCGGCTTTTTTTATAAGTTGCCACGATTTATAGAGATGAATGCAGCGTGACGTACTTACTACCCATGAAGCATTATTAGTTGGCTTCTTGGTGGTATTTTTGCAAGCGCTCAACTTCTTTCTTGGAACCCAAAATTACACCGGTACGTTGGTGTAGATGTTCAGGTTGCAGATCCAGTATACGGCGGCTGCCATCTACCGATGCGCCACCTGCTTGTTCTACCAAGAAGCTCATTGGATTAGCTTCGTACATCAAACGCAGCTTGCCGTGACGCACGGACTCGCGGTGGTCGCGTGGGTACATAAAAATACCACCACGGTTCAGAATGCGATGTACATCAGCCACCATGGAAGCAATCCAGCGGGTATTGTAGTTTTTACCCAGAGGGCCTTCTTTACCAGCCAAGCACTCGTCGATGTAGCGTTTTACAGGGGCTTCCCAGTGACGCATATTCGACATGTTGATGGCGAATTCTTGAGTTTCTTCAGGGATACGGATGCTTTCTTGCGTCAACAACCACGAGCCTGTTTCACGGTCTAGCGTAAAGCCTACTACGCCTTGGCCAATAGACAAGATCAGCATGGTTTGTGGGCCGTAGACAGCGTAACCAGCAGCTACTTGTTGTGTACCAGCTTGCAAGAAGTCTTGCTCAGTGGCCACACGGCCTTTAGCGGCTTCAGGCTGACGCAGAATAGAAAAAATAGTACCGATGGAGACGTTGACGTCGATGTTGGAAGAACCATCTAGAGGATCAAACAACAGCAGGTAATCGCCTGTAGGGTAGTGCGCAGGAATAGGGTGAGGTAATTCCATTTCTTCTGATGCCATACCTGCCAAGCAACCGATCCACTCGTTGGCATCCAGCAGCATTTGGTTGGAAATCACATCCAGTTTTTTCTGGATTTCGCCTTGTACGTTTTCGGTATCTTGGCTACCCAGCACATTGCCCAAAGCACCCTTGTTCACCGCTTGAGCAATAGCTTTGCAGGTGCGGGCGATGGTTTCAATCAGCAGACGCAGTTCGGTAGGAACGCTTTGGGTCTGACGTTCTTGTTCAATCAGATATTGAGTCAGGTTTTTTTTCAACGTAGTGCTCCGAGGGATCAGATATTTAGTGCTTTGCCAACGATCTCAGTCACGTTGGCAGATTGTGCCTGCTCTTGCAGTCGCAAAAAGGCGGTGTGCAAGGCATGGCGTTGGGGCTCAGCATAGTGCGCCCAGTTGTCAAAAGCACGTGCAAGGCGCGCGGCAATTTCAGGATTCAGCGCATCCAAAGCAATCACTTGCTCGGCCCAGAACTCGTAGCCTTCTACTTGATGTATAGCAGTGCTGTTATTCAAGCAGAATTGGAAAATCAGAGAACGGGCACGGTTAGGATTACGCAGCGTGAATGCTGGGTGCTGCATCAATGCACGTAAGGCGGCAACGTCCGTTTGGGGGGAGCAGGCTTGTACGCTAAACCAGCGGTCTACCACCAAGGGGTTGTGCTGCCATTTGGTGTAAAAGCTATCAAGATAGGGTTTACTGACCGAAGGCTTCGCATAATAGACTATAGCTTGCAATGCCGCTAGAGAGTCTGTCATGTTGTTGGCGTTTTCGTATTGCTGCTGTGCGGCAGCCAAGGCTTGAGCATCCGTTGTTGCGCACAGGTAATGCAACGCCAGATTTTTCAATGCTCTGTGGCCAGCTGACAAGGCGTCAGGTGAGTAAGGCTGCTGTGGCAATTGATGTTGCGTAAAGCGTTGTTGCCACAAGGAGGCCAAGCGTTCACCCAAATGAACCTGCAGACGATGACGCGCTTGTGCCAAGTCCAAGGGGCGCATTGGGTCTTGTAAGGTTTGCAGTTCGCGTACCGACGGCAGCGACAAAATACGAGCCAAGTAAGCAGGCGATAGGCTGTGGTCTTGCAGCAATTCTTCCCATACTTGCACAACAGCTTGTACGCTTGCGTGCGTCAGTGGTGCTGAGGTGTCAGTAGATAGCTCCAGCAAAGCCATACGGGCCAGTTGTTGTGCTGCTTCCCAGCGACCAAAACTATTGCTGTCAAAACGTGCCAATAGTTTTAAGGTGTCTAGGCTCTGTTCGTATTGCAGTTGTACGGGAGCAGAAAAATCACGCAATATGGACAACACGGGTTGGCTTTCCACGTGATCAAAGGTCCAGCTTTGCTCTTCTTTGTCCAGTTCTAGTAAGAACTCTGTATGACGCTCACCATTTAGCTCTACGCGTAATTCGTTGCCTTGACGATCTAACAAGCCCATCTTGATAGGAATCAGTAAAGGCAGTTTGGGTGTCTCTGCTGCATTTAAACGCTCTATACCCACGGCAGGGTTATGCTGACGTAGTTGTAGACGGTATTGACGTGTCTCAGCGTTGTAGTGCTCTTGTACCGCAACGGTAGGTGTGCCGGCTTGCTGATACCAACGACGGAATACCTCTAAGTTTTTGCCAGGGTGAGTACGGCTATATACCGAATCCATGGCGGCAATGAAATCATCGCAGGTAACGGCTTGGCCATCGTGGCGATGAAAGTATTCTTTAATACCAGCTTGGAAGTCTTCTTCGCCTAACAGTGTGTGCTGCATGCGAATCACTTCTGCGCCTTTTTCATAAATGGTGGCGGTGTAGAAGTTGCTGATTTCTTCGTAGCTCTCTGGGCGAATAGGGTGGGCCATTGGGCCGCGGTCTTCACTGAATTGGGCAACACGCAAGGTGCACACATCATCAATGCGTTTGACGGCTTTAGCGCTGGCAGCTTCTGCACTGTCTAAGCCTGCGGCCAACATATCTGCCGAGAACTCTTGTTCACGGAAAACGGTCAGACCTTCTTTTAGCGATAGTTGGAACCAATCACGGCAGGTTACACGGTTGCCTGTCCAGTTATGGAAGTATTCGTGACCAATGACTGCTTCTATGTCTCTGTAGCTAGCATCCGTAGTGGTTTGTGGATCAGCTAATACATAGGCAGAGTTAAAAACATTCAGCCCTTTATTTTCCATTGCACCCATATTGAAATCACGGGCGGCAACTACCATGTAACGATCTAGGTCCAGTTCTAAGCCAAAACGTTGTTCGTCCCAGCGCAGTGAGCGCTCTAGACTTTCTAGTGCCCAAGCGGTTTTATCGCCATCACCGGGGTCGCTATACACTTGCAATAGCACTTCACGACCGGAAATCGTATTGAGGCGTTTCTCGCGGCAATCAAAGTTACCGGCAACGACGGCAAATAGATAAGAGGGTTTTGGAAAGGGGTCTTCCCATACCACTTGTTGGCGACCGTCAGGCAACGTCTGAGAATCAATCAGGTTGCCGTTAGACAGCATCATGGGGTAGTGGGTAGCGTCGCCAATCAGAGTTACGCGATAGCGCGACATGACGTCGGGGCGGTCTGCAAACCACGTGATGCGCCTAAAGCCTTCAGGTTCACATTGTGTGAATAGCTGTTGACTGGATACATATAGCCCCATCAAGGCACTGTTTTGCGATGGGGAGCATTGGCTGACGATTTCTATCTGGGAGTGTTGTTCTTCTAGTGGGATGCGCAGCATTTGAGCATCAAGCGAATAACGCGATGCATCACAAAGCTTGCCGTTCACTTTAAGGCTGACCAGTGTCAGTTCTTCACCGTGCAATTCCAAGACCTGAGAGCCTGCTTGCAGCATAGATGCGGTGAATTGTGTGGTGACGGTAGTGAGGTCGTTATCCAGTTCCAGCGTCAGGCTGATATCTGGGATTTGGAACGCAAAAGCCTTCCAATCGTGGCGATTAATAGTAGGGCTGATTTCAGTACGCATGACGGATGAAGTGAAACAGGTGTGGGTCAGTCTTAATTGTAGTGCGAATAACCAAGTTCTTCAGTATTGCTAACTGTAACCGCATTCAGCTGTATTTTGACGGTATGATGTGCGTGATGAGAATTTGCTAATTTTGTGCTGGTTTTTTAGGAACCATTTACATTAAAAGAGGCTGAAAATGGGCAAACGGATTTTTAGTGGAATGCGCTCCCTGATCTGGGTATTTGCTGGCCTGCTATTGACGGGTTGTGCAAATACATGGTCAGCCAAGGTGTCTAGCTTTGAGTTTTGGCCGGAAAATACGATGGGACAAACTTATCGTATTGAACCTGGTCCAGCGCAGGCCGGCAAAATAGAATATGAGTCTATTGCTGACACAGTACGTGCCGCAATGGGGCCTACGGGTTTAGTTGAAGGGGCTGAAAATGCACGCTTTATTGTGCATTTAGACTACAGCGATCAAAACAAAAAAGGGTGGGCGCAACGATTTGCCGATCCATATGTGGATGGCTGGGGGCCTTTCTGGCCAGGTTGGGGCGGTTATATGGGCTACTATGGTGGCTGGGGTGGTGGTATTTATTACAGCCCGCGCGTCGTGAATGTGCCTGTCGAGTATAAAGAGTACAGTTTGAGTGTGCTGATTCTGGATACTACTCAAGACAATAAAGAGGTGTATCGCGCTACGGCCGTAACCGACGATGATGGTCGAGGTCTGTTGGCAGAGATGGCCAGTTTGGCACAAGCGATATTTGAAGATTTTCCCGGTAGCAATGGCCAGGTGCGAGAGGTAAAAATAAAGCGCAAGTAAATGAATACTTGCGCTTTATTTTTACCTCTCGCACCTGGCCATTGCTACCGGGAAAATCTTCAAATATCG
>SRSN01000098.1 GCA_004791645.1 Alcaligenaceae bacterium 429 | reverse complement strand
AACAAAGTTTGCCCAGCGAGCCTGTCTGGTTACAGCAGGTGCATGGGACGGGAGTCTTGGATGCGGACGTGTATGTGCCTTCGGGTAATGAGCCTCCGCAAGCGGATGCCGCCATAACAACACAAACAAACAAAGTCTTGGCAATCATGACAGCGGATTGTCTGCCAGTAGTGGTGTATGATTCCTTAGGAGGCGTACTGGGTGCCGCGCACGCAGGATGGCGAGGGCTGGCATCGGGCGTACTGGAACGCATGGTAGATCAAATGCGGTCTAAAACAACTACTCAAGGGCCGTTGTACGCATGGGTGGGGCCGGCAATTAGCCAGCAACATTTTGAGGTGGGCGCAGAAGTGCGTGAGGCATTTCTAGATAACAATGCCCACTACGGCATGTATTTTGTTCCAGCAGTGAATGCTGGCAAGTACTTTGCCGACTTACCGGGCATTGCGCGTCACCGTTTGCATCAGCATTGTGATGGCAATATTGCTGTGGCATTAAGTGGTGAGTGCAGCTACGAGCGTACTGACCGCTATTACTCATACAGACGTCAAGCATCCACAGGGCGGCTCGTGACGGTAGCGTGGTTGCAAAGCCAAGCCTAGTTGTTTATTCTGGATGTTACAAAGTGTAGGTGTGGCGGCAAGTGAAAGGCGTTGCGCGTTTCTTGTCATGCAAGCTTGCTGCGTGTGATTGGTTGTTTGACCGTTCAATAAAAGCCCATAGATGGCTTTGGCGACAGGGAGACAAATTACGATGGCTGAGGCTGCGGTACACCCTCTTTCTTTTTTCATCAGTCCTGATGAGCTACAGGCTATTCGTGCCGACTTTGAGCAGCGCTGGCAGGCGTTGCAACAGGCTGCGGCACAAGCAACCTTGGGCGTGCCCAAAAGCCGCCGTTTCAAAAGTGGTGCGTGGCAATCTCATCCTCAATCATTGATGGCGGCACACGTGTGGGAGCTCTACGCTGACACGTTGCAGCAACTAGCGGATCAAGCCTCTATAGGGGTGGAACAGCAGCAACGACTCTCCTTTGCGCTGATGCAATGGATTGAGGCTATCTCGCCTGCAAATTTCTTGGCAACGAATCCAGACGCACAACAAGATTTATTGTTCTCGCAAGGTGCAAGCTTGATGGCGGGCGCTAAAAATTTCTGGGAAGATCTGCAAAAAGGTAGGCTAAGCCAAACCGATGAAAGCCAGTTTCAACTCGGCGAGAATCTAGCTACTACTGCTGGTGACGTGGTGTATCGCAATGCGCTGTTTGAGTTGCTGCACTATCGTCCCACTACGACTACGGTTAAAGCTATCCCCTTACTGGTGGTACCACCGTGCATTAATAAATACTACATTTTAGATTTGCAGCCTCGTAACTCCTTTGTGAAACACGCGGTAGAGCAGGGTTATCAAGTCTTTTTAATGTCGTGGCGTAATCCGCTAGCCAATGACGAAGACTCTATTTCTCATGCGACGTGGGGCGATTATTTAGACAGTGGTGTGCTGCAAGCCGTTGATGTAGTGCGTGATATAACGCAGCAGTCCGAAATCAATGCGCTAGGCTTTTGTGTGGGTGGCACGCTGCTCAGTTCAGCATTAAGTTTGGCAGCAGCGCAAGGAGAGCATCCCGTTAATGCGATGACCTTGCTTACCACGATGTTGGACTTCGACGATGTGGGGGCTTTGCAGGTCTTTGTAGACGAAGCGTTGGCTTGTTTCCGTGAGTGGCAATTAGGGGCGGGTGGTTTGTTGGCAGCGAACGAACTGGCCACTACTTTCGCCTTTTTGCGCCCAGCAGAATTGGTATGGAATTACGTAACCGATAACTACCTTAAGGGTAAAACGCCGCCAGCCTTTGATTTGCTGTATTGGAATGCAGACGGTACAAACCTACCGGGGCCATTTTTTACATGGTATTTTCGTAATACCTATCTGGAAAATAACTTAAAGAATCCAGAAGGGGTGCGTATTAACGGCCATACCCTGAAATTGAACACGTTGGCTATGCCTACTTACGTGTATGGCTCCAGAGATGACCATATCGTGCCATGGCGCAGTGCTTACCGTAGTGCACAGTTGCTGCAAGGTGATGTGCGCTTTGTGTTGGGGGCGTCGGGCCATATAGCAGGGGTCATTAATCCTCCTGCAGATCAAAAGCGTCACTATTGGACGCAAGTACAACCAGGCAGTTTAGATAAAGGCCTGGATTCTGAGCAGTGGTTTGAACAGGCTCAACAGTTGCCCGGTAGTTGGTGGGGCGATTGGATGCAGTGGTTGCAAATGCATAGCGGGGCTGATGTGCCTGCGCCCAAAAGTACGGGCAATGCACATTACCCATCGTTAGGTGCCGCGCCGGGAAGCTACGTGCGAGTTAGAGCCTAACCACTAGATAAAAAAAGAACGTTGGTGCAGCACAGGCCAACTCGTGTTGTTGTATGGGTGAGGACTACAAGGAGAAAGTGTATGTCTGGAAAATTAGCATATGTGACCGGGGGCATGGGTGGTATCGGTACGGCAATATGTCAGCGCTTGGCGCGTGAAGGTTTTAAAGTTGTAGCAGGGTGTGGGCCAAACCGTGATGCGCAAAAATGGTTAGATGAGCAGCGTCAACTAGGGTTTGAGTTTTATGCATCTGCTGGGAACGTGTCTGACTGGGACTCTACCGTAGAGGCGTTTGAAAAAGTGCGTAGAGAACACGGTGATGTTGCTGTGCTGGTGAATAATGCTGGCATTACGCGCGATGGGCAGTTCCGTAAAATGAGCTTGGATGACTGGCGCTCTGTGATAGACACCAACCTAAATAGCTTGTTTAACGTCACAAAGCAGGTGTTGGAACCTATGTTGGCGAACAACTGGGGGCGCATCATTAACATCAGTTCGGTTAATGGGCAGCGTGGTCAGTTTGGCCAAACCAACTACTCTACTGCCAAAGCCGGTATTCATGGTTTTACAATGGCATTGGCACAAGAGGTTGCGAACAAAGGGGTAACCGTCAATACCGTTTCTCCAGGTTATATTGGTACAGATATGGTGCGAGCCATTCGTCCTGATGTGCTGGAGAAAATCGTAGCCACCATTCCAGTACGTAGACTGGGTGAGCCTGATGAAATTGCCTCTATCGTGGCGTGGTTAGCCTCTGATGATTCAGGTTTTTCTACCGGTGCTGACTTCTCGGTCAACGGTGGCCTGCATATGGGCTGATGTACTGTATTTTTAGAATGAAAAGGTAGTCTATGACACAAGATTCTGCAGCAGAAACTGTAAGATTGATTAAAAAATATCCCAATAGGCGTCTTTACGATACATGCACCAGTTCGTACATCACGTTGGCTGATGTGAAACAGTTGGTGATGGCAAATGAAAGTTTTGCCGTGGTAGACGCTAAAACCAATGACGATATTACGCGCAGTATTCTGTTGCAGATCATCTTGGAAGAGGAAAGTGCGAACGTGCCTATGTTTTCAGCAGAGGTGCTGTCCAATATCATTCGCTTTTATGGCAGTGCCATGCAGGGCGTGATGGGTAGCTATCTAGAGCAAAACATTCAAGCTTTCATCGAGATTCAAGAGCGTTTGTTGGCACAATCCAAGCATGTGTATGGCAAGCCCGTAGGGCCAGAAGCTTGGGCACAGTTTATGACGGTGCAAACGCCTATGATCCAAAAAATGATGAACTCCTACGCGGAGCAAAGCCAGAAAATGTTCACACAGGTGCAGGATCAGATGCAAGATCAGGTGTATGGTTTGTTTTCTGCTTTCCCGTTTGCGTCTCCTGCAAAAGAGAAAACACATAAACCCAAAGAGTAAAAGCATCTTGCATAAAGCAGGATTCTGATGATGTAATGGCAAAACTAGTGGGGAGGCTCCCCACTGTTTTGATAGATAGCAGGGCAATCAGGCGCGGAAAGCGCCAGCATGGTAACGCAGTTGCATACTACGTCATAGCAGGCCCTCACTCCTTCCTTTCTTTTTCTTATGGCCGATATGGTTTCGCAGCACAATGGTGTGCGAGCTAGGCGTGTACTAACAACATGAAAACGAAAAATGCTTCCGTGTTCATTCGCAGTGTGCAAGAACAGGGGCTGGGGTGCGTGTTGGGTTTGTGTGTAAATGGAATCGGCAAAGAAAAAGGGCTGATTTCTAAGAAATCAGCCCTTTCGGTATTTGGTTGCGGGGGCAGGATTTGAACCTACGACCTTCGGGTTATGAGCCCGACGAGCTACCATGCTGCTCCACCCCGCGTCAGAAAAATAATAGTAACCTGACTGTTTCAAAAAAGCAAGCCTCATTTGGAAAATAAACTGAATATGACAGATAGTGAGATTTTAAAAGTGTTGGAAGCGGCATTATTATGTACAGAAGAGCCGCTGAATCTGTCACAATTACGGCAGTTGTTCGGTGTGCATGAAATTTCCGCCGATCAAATGCGTCACCATCTGGCTATGTTGCAGCTGGATTGGAATGATAGAGGGCTTGAGCTGGTATCCCTATCCAGCGGCTGGCGTTTTCAAAGCCGGCCTGAAATGCAGCCTTATCTGGCGCGACTTAATCCGGACCGTCCGCCCAAATACTCACGTGCGGTGTTGGAAACACTGGCCATCATTGCGTGGCGTCAACCTGTTACTCGTGGAGATATCGAAGATATACGCGGTGTGGGTGTTTCTACGCAGATTGTGCGTACGTTGGAAGATCGAGGTTGGATCGAAGTACTGGGCTATAGAGATGCACCAGGGCGCCCAGCGTTGCTAGGTACAACGCGACAATTTCTGGATGATTTAGGTTTACGTTCTTTACAGGACTTGCCTTCTTTGGATGAAGAGCAGGTGCAGGATGTGTTTATGCAACAGCTTGTGGAGCTGGATAACACACAGCAAGGGACGTTGCATGAGCCCGACACTACAGAACATGAAGAAAGCGATGAGAAGTGAAATTTTTTGACACTTATCATCAAAGCATAATGAATGAGAAAAACTGGAGTCTTTTAATCAATGACGGAAAATATTGAACAAGCGCCTGAGCGTAGCGCAGAAGCGGCTGAGTCCTCTTCTACGGCATCTGCTTCGCGCGGCAAGGGGCGTAAATTACGCACGCCGTTTCGTCGTCGTCGAGGTGATGCAACTGAAGCAGGTGCACGTACCCGTGATGACTCTTCCTCCACCCAAGATGTTAAGGAAGAAACTGCAGAGCAAAAGCCTGTAGCTAAAGGTAGACGTAGGCCCGCTGCTGCCGCTGCAAATGCAGATCAGCCGCGTGCGCCACGCGCACCTCGTGCTCGCAAAACCAGTACGCGCGCTCCTAAAGCGGCAGCGCCAGTGCAGGACGATCAAGAACCAGTAGTGCAGATGAGCGCAGAAGATGATCAAGAAGCTGATCACGCGCTGTCCTACTTGGATAAAACAGCCAGAATGTCCCAGCGTTTGGGGCGTTATCTGACTAGCGAAGCGATACAACCCAAATTGCATAAAGTGCTGGCTGATGCTGGCGTGGGTTCGCGTCGTGAAATGGAAGAGTTGATTGTTGCAGGCCGCGTTTCGGTAAACGGTGAGCCCGCACACATTGGCCAACGCGTAGGTCAAGACGATAAAGTTCGTGTGAATGGTCGTCTGATTGCGCGTCCTCATGCCAATAAACCGCCTCGTGTGATTCTGTACCACAAGCCTGTAGGCGAAATTGTGACGCACGATGATCCAGAAGGCCGTGAAACTGTTTTTGCGCGTTTACCTAAAGTACGCGTAGGTAAGTGGTTATCCATTGGTAGGTTGGACTTGAACACTGAGGGTCTGCTGATCTTCACGACATCCGGTGACTTGGCCAACAAAATGATGCACCCCCGTTATGGCGCTGAGCGCGAATACGCAGTGCGCGTATTGGGAGAGCTGGCTGATGATCAAGCGAAGCGTCTGACTACCGGTATTGAGCTGGAAGACGGTGAAGCTAAGTTTGGCGAATTGGAGTTCATCGGTGGCGAAGGTAGTAACCGTTGGTACCGTGTGACCTTGCATGAAGGCCGTAACCGCGAAGTGCGTCGTATGTTTGAGGCGGCTGGTGTGGTGGTGAGTCGTCTGATCCGTACGCGCTTTGGTGAGGTGGTGTTGCCGCGTAACCTGCGTCGTGGTCGCTGGGAAGAGTTGAATGCCGACATGGTTGCTGCGTTGATGCTGCGTGTGGGCTTGTGGCGTGATACAGGCGAAACAGAAAGTGCAGGCGGCGGTCGTCGTGGTGCTCGTCGTCATAGCCAACCGCTAAGTCATGACAGTGCGTTGCCTCCCGGCTTTGGTACTATGGAGCAAAATGGTACTAACGGTGCGCGTACCAATAGACGTGGCCGCCTACGTACTAGCGAGGGTGGTGGCTATGTGGATCCAACGGCTACAACTGGTATGCTGGTAAGCGGTGGTTTGGCTAATGGTCATCCTGAGGCAGGTCGTGGTGGTCGCCGTACGGGCGGTCGTGGTCAGCAGCCGCGCGGTAATGCAGGTTCAGCTGCTCGAGATCAGCGTGATCCTCAGGCGGGACCAGCAAATCGACGTCGTCGCAGTGGCGAGCAGCGTGGTACCGAAGAGCAGCGTCAACAGGCGCCGCGATCGGCTGCTAAGCGTGCTCCGGCGCGCGGTGGTCGTACAGGCGGTCGTTCGGGGGATGATTGGCAGCCACGTTCTTCTAATGCGCACGAGTCACGCTTGGCGCGTATAGGAACTAACCGTCGTTAATGCACCACAGGGCCGGGCTATGAAGTAGGTGTAGTCCGGCTTCCGCATGGCTGTGGCTTTATTTCTGGGCTAAGCGCTGGATGTGGCAGGATTTTTTCTCGAATTCTGTTAAAATGTAAAGCTTGGCACGGTATCATCATTATTGTATGTAATGTCAGATACTTACCGGATCTAAGCTTTTAAGGTAGCAGTGGGCTGGCAGTCAGCCCATTTTTTTTGGATTTTATGGCAGATATTTTCGCTTTAACACAGGAAGCCTTGCTAGGCAGCGACATCGAGTTGATCGATGTGGAACGCGCGCCACTGGGCGTGTTGCGTGTCGTGATTGATCACCCTGAAGGGGTGAGCATTGACCATTGTGAATGGGTGTCCAAACAGCTGTCGCGCGTTTTCGAAGTAGAAAACGTCGATTACGGCCGTCTGGAAGTGAGTTCTCCTGGTACAGATCGTCCGCTGCGAACATTGCGCGACTTTGTACGCTTTGCCGGTGCTAGGGTAGAACTGCGCTTTTACGAGGCGGTGGATAACCAGAAAGTGTTTAAGGGTGTGTTGATCAGCCCTGATGACGTCACTGTGGATAATGTGGATGCCGACACCAAATTCGTGTTGGAACTAGAGCAAGCCTCTGGCGATGTCAGAGACCTGACTTTCACATTTGATGAAGTGGATCGTGCCAAATTGGATCCCGTTCTTGATTTCAAGGGTAGAAAGCGATGAGTCGCGAAATTCTTTTGCTAGTTGATGCGCTGGCGCGTGAAAAAGGTGTAGAAGCAGATGTGGTGTTTGGCGCCCTAGAAGGTGCGTTGGCGTCTGCAATGAAAAAACGCTTCGAAGAAGATGCCGACATACGGGTAGCGGTGGATCGCGTAACGGGCGAGCACGAAGGCTTCAGACGTTGGTTGGTCGTGCCTGATGAGGCTGGCCTGCAAGAGCCAGATCGTCAAGAGATGTACAGCGATGCGATTGAGATCGTGCCTGATGTACAAATTGGCGACTACATTGAAGAGGCCTTGGAGCCTATAGAATTCGGACGTATCGGTGCACAAGCCGCTAAGCAGGCTATTTTGCAGCGTATACGTGATGCAGAGCGCGAACAGGTGTTGAATGACTTCCTGGATCGTGGCGAAAAAATCGTGTCTGGCACAGTCCGACGTATTGATAAGGGCGACGCCATCATCGAGATGGGTAAAATCGAAGCCCGTTTGCCACGCAGCGAAATGATCCCCAAAGAAAATATTCGTATGGGTGACCGTGTACGCGCTTTGGTAAAAACAATTGACCGCACAGCACGTGGTCAACAGGTAATTCTGTCTCGTACTGCTCCTGATTTCATCAAGGAACTGTTCGAGAACGAAGTGCCTGAAATCGAACAAGGCTTATTGGAAATTAAAGCAGCTGCTCGTGATGCGGGTGTGCGCGCTAAAATTGCCGTTATTGCCTACGATCAACGCATTGATCCTATCGGTACATGTGTAGGTATGCGTGGGTCGCGAGTCACTGCTGTTCGTAACGAACTGGGCGGTGAACAGGTCGATATCGTTCTGTGGGCAGAAGATCCTGCAGAATTCGTGATTGGTGCTCTGGCTCCAGCGCATGTGGAATCCATCGTGGTCGATGAAGATAAACATGCTATGGACGTAGTAGTTGATGAAGAAAATCTGCCTAAAGCTATTGGTGCTCGTGGTCAAAACGTACGTTTGGCTTCCGAACTCACTGGCTGGCAAATCAACATCATGACACCAGAAGAAAGCCAGAATCGTCAGGAAGAAGAGCGTCGTGAACTGCAAAACATGTTCATGCAACGTTTGGATGTGGACGAAGGTATTGCTGATGTACTGATCGACGAAGGTTTCAGTGGTCTTGAAGAGGTGGCTTACGTGCCATTGCAAGAACTGCTGGATATCGATGCCTTTGATGAAGACACTGTAAACGAGTTGCGCACACGTGCTCGTAATGCACTGCTTTCTGAAGCAATTGCTAAAGATGAGCTGGTGCAAACAGTAGAAAAAGATCTATTGGAAATTGAAGGAATCACTCCTGATATCGTGGCTGCACTAGCTGAAAAGCAAGTCACCACCTTGGATGATTTGGCCGAGTTGGCGACAGATGAACTGTCCGAAATGACTGGCCTAAATGCCGAAGACGCGAGCAATCTGATTATGCGTGCACGAGCCCACTGGTTTGATGGTGACGCATGATGACGTTGCAGCAGGTCGGCCTGCTCTAGAGAGGAGAGCCGACTATCAGGGGTTGTTATTAATAGAATAAGTAGTTGTAAGCAAGAGAGAGTCGAATGCCGAGTAACACAGTCGCCCAGTTCGCTCAAGAACTGAAAATGCCTGCAGAATCGTTGTTGGAGCAATTGCGTGCTGCAGGTGTTCAGCTCAGATCGGTGAGCGATTCCGTCACCGAAGCAGATAAGGCGAAGCTGCTAGAGTCATTGCGTGGGAACAAAATCACGCTGACTCGTCGCAAAACGTCAGAAATCCGTCAAGCTGATGGCTCTGGTCGTTCTCGCACTATTCAGGTAGAAACCCGCAAGAAACGCGTATTTGTGAAACGGGATCCGGCTGAGCTTCTTGCTGAAGCCGCTAAAGCTGCAGCAGCAGAGCGTACAGAAGATCAAAGCGACGCTGAGCACGCAGAGACAGCCCCTGTAAAAGCAGCAGAACACGCTACACCGGAAGTAGCAAGCAAGCCAACTGCCGCGCCAGAGATTACCCCAGAGGTAGTGGCTGAAGCGCCAGTGGCAGCAAAAGAAGCTCCTGTAGCAGAGTCCGCTCCAGTACAGGAAACTAAAGTTGAGGCCCAACCAGAGCCCGTTAAAGAGGCACCGGTTGTAGAGACTCAAAAAACCGAACCGACTGCAGAAACAGCAGCCAAGGAAGAGCAGGTACGGCAACCTGTATCGCCAGCTGTCAGTCAGTCTGAAGAGCAAGTGCCTGAAGTTACATCACAGGTAGAGCAAGAAACGCCTGTGAAGGCAGAACAAACTGAAGAGCTGGATAACGTGGCCGTTAAAAACAAGCCTGTCAAAGACACCCCTACAGCGAAAGCTGACAATCAAACTCGTAGCCCAAGACCACAAGGTGGGGCGAATGCTCCGCGTGGCGGACAGAATCAGTCTGGCGCTAACCGCCATTCGGATCGTCCTCAAGGCGCTGGCCGTCCGCAGTCTAGTGGTAACCCTACTGCACGCAGACCAGCCCCTCAGGCGGCTGTAGTCGACGGTGATCGTGATCGCGCACGCTCGGCAGCAGAAGCCGAAGCAGCAGCGATCAGTGAAATGCTGAATCGTCCTCGCAAAGTATTGCGTGCGGCTGAGAGCCAAGATGCTGCTCGTAAAGCAGGCAAACCGGCTGCGAAAAAAGATGTTAAGAACGGCGATAGCGCTAAGAAAACCACGCCTAAACCAGCAGCCAAAGGCGAAACTGGTTGGGTAGGTGATAGCCGTCGCAAACAACCTTCTAAAGCGGAAGTGGCTTCTGCTTCTACTGAGCGCGAAGCCTGGCATGCGAATACCCGTGGTGGTAGACGTGGCCGTGGCCGTCAAGGTCAAGTAGAGCAACAACCACAAGTAGTGGAAGCAATTGTTCGCGAAGTGGCTGTGCCTGAAACCATTACCGTTGCAGACTTGGCGCACAAAATGGCTGTGAAAGCAGCTGAAGTGATCAAGCATCTGATGAAGCTGGGTCAAATGGTGACAATCAACCAAGTGTTGGACCAAGAAACAGCCATGATTTTGGTTGAGGAAATGGGCCACAAAGCGATTGCAGCCAAACTGGATGATCCTGAGTCCTTCTTGGAAGATCAGTTCACTGGTGAAATCGAGGAAGGTCCTCGTGCTCCTGTGGTTACTGTAATGGGTCACGTTGACCACGGTAAAACCTCTTTGCTGGATTACATCCGTCGCACTAAAGTGGCATCGGGTGAGGCAGGTGGTATTACTCAGCACATCGGTGCATACAACGTTAAAACTGAACGTGGTAACGTTACTTTCCTAGATACCCCCGGTCACGAAGCCTTTACGGCCATGCGTGCTCGCGGTACCAAGGCAACTGACGTTGTGATCTTGGTGGTTGCTTCGGATGACGGCGTGATGCCTCAAACACGTGAAGCTATTCACCACGCTCGCGCTGCTGGTGTTCCGCTGGTTGTAGCGATTACTAAAGTAGATAAACCTGAAGCCAACCCTGAGCGCGTTAAGCAAGAGTTGTTGGTAGAAGAAGTAGTGCCTGAAGAGTACGGTGGCGATGTACCTTTCGTACCTGTGTCGGCACGCACTGGTGATGGTATTGATGACCTGTTGGAACAAGTGCTGTTGCAAGCAGAAATGCTGGAACTGAAAGCACCTGTGAATACACCTGCACAAGGTACTGTGATTGAAGCACGTCTGGATCGCGGTCGTGGTCCTGTGGCTACTGTATTGGTTCAAACCGGTACATTGCACCACGGTGATACCGTGTTGGTAGGTGCTAGCTTCGGTCGTATTCGTGCCATGGTGAACGAAACAGGTAAGTCCTTGAAAGAAGCAGGCCCATCTATGCCTGTTGAAATCCAGGGTCTGACTGAAGTACCTGCTGCTGGCGATCAATTGATTGCAATGCAAGACGAGCGTAAAGCACGTGAAATTGCCTTGTTCCGTCAAGGTAAATTCCGCGATGTAAAACTGGCGCGTCAGCAAGCAGCCAAACTGGATTCTCTGTTCGAGAACATCGGCGAAGGTGTACAGACATTGTCTCTGATCATCAAAACCGACGTACAAGGTTCTCAAGAGGCGTTGGTGTCTTCCTTGCTAAAACTGGCAACAGACGAAGTGAAAGTGCAAGTTGTGCACGCCGCTGTGGGTGGTATCTCCGAGAGCGACATCAACTTGGCTATCGCGTCTAACGCAGTAGTGATTGGCTTTAACGTACGTGCTGAACAAAGCGCACGTAAACTGGCCGAATTGAACGGTATTGATATTCGCTACTACAACATCATTTACGATGCGGTAGACGAAGTGAAAGCAGCCTTGTCCGGCATGTTGACACCAGAGAAACGCGAAGAAGTTATCGGTATGGTAGAAATTCGCGAGGTGTACCACATTTCCCGTATCGGGAGTGTGGCTGGTTGTATGGTTACCGAAGGCATCGTCAAGCGCGATTCTCAGGTACGTCTGCTGCGCGACAACGTGGTGCATTGGACGGGCCATCTCGAATCCCTACGACGCTTCAAGGACGATGTCCGCGAAGTACGCCAAGGTTTCGATTGTGGTATCACCTTACGTGGTAATAATGATATTCAAGTGGGCGACCAGCTAGAGATCTTCGAGATCAAGGAAATCGCCCGGTCACTGTAATTCATGGCAAGACACAAAAATAAAGCTGGCGGCGGACGTAATGTCCGCTTAGCCGACCAAATTCAAAAAGATTTGGCTGTGCTGATTCAGCGAGAGATAGAT
>SRSN01000097.1 GCA_004791645.1 Alcaligenaceae bacterium 429 | reverse complement strand
GCAGTCACTTTTACGGCGGATTACATACGCGCTTTTGATGAAGAAGCCGCTAAGGCGAGTAATTCACCAGAGCTTATCGTCGCCATGAAGCAGCGCTATCCTGCATTGCTGGGTGATGATTCGTTAGTGTTAAGCGCTGCTGTGGCCAAAGGTGAGATGCAGTGGCCGTAATCGTTACACCGTAGCAAGGCAGAGCTTCCAGATATACGCTTGTCGTTCGTGGCCTGAAAGTATGGGTAACGACGGACGCGCTGCTCACGTCTATCTTCAATGCTGATGTATAGCCCTTATTGAGTAGGGCGAAGCATCAGCATTTTTTATGTGACTACGTTAAAGGAGTAGGTTTTTTGGGTGTTGCTAAGGTTTTGTTTCATAATGATTTTCATAGATATGATTCTAGGGAAACGCGTATTTTCGTAGCCAGTTTGTTCCTATGATTATGCCGCTTTGGTTATGCTGAACTGGACTGAAATTGATTTATTGATATAATGATTAGCTCTAGAATGATTCGGAGTCAAATGATTATGTTAATAAATAAAATCCTGAAGCGTCTAAGTGTTGCAATGGGTACCGCTGTTTTTGGCCTAGGGTTATTGGGAACTGGCAGTGCCTATGCCCAAGACAAAGGTACCGTGCATTTGGCCTATGTAGAATGGTCCTCTGAAGTAGCCTCCACCAACGTGATGCGCGTATTGTTGGAACAGGCTGGTTACGATGTAAAAATGAGCTCACTGACCGGTGCCGCAATGTGGCAAGCCGTAGCAAACGGTGATGCTGACGCCATGCTGGCAGCGTGGTTGCCTACTACCCACGAAGATTACTTCGAGCAATTGGGTGACAAAGTTGAAGACTTAGGTCCAAACCTCGATGGCACTAAGTTGGGCTTGGTTGTACCTGCCTACACAGAAATCACCTCTATTGAAGAGCTGAACGACAACGCCAAGAAATTCAATAACGAAATTATTGGTATTGACCCCGGTGCTGGTCTGCAACGTCTAACCGGTGATGTAGTGGATCAATATGGTTTGAAGCTGCGTTTGCGTGATGGTACCGATGCCACCATGACAGCAGCATTGGCGAATGCTATTCAAAACAAAGAAGATGTAGTGATTACTGCGTGGACACCACACTGGATGTTTGCCCGTTGGGATCTGAAATATTTAGAAGATCCTAAAGGTATTTACGGTGGTGCAGAGCAAATTCACACCATTGCACGTAAAGGTCTGAAAGACGAAAAACCAGAGGCGTATGCGATTTTGGATGCCTTTAACTGGACTACCGATGACATGGGCGAAATCATGTTGATGAACGAAGAAGCCGGTAGTGACCCGTATGAAAATGCCAAAAAATGGGTAGAAGCTAACCCAGAAAAAGTACAAGCCTGGATGCCCGCTACTGAGTAAACCACATCGTGGTGAACCAGTAATGTCGCTATAGGCACAAGGCCGGGCGCATTGCGACCCGGCCTTGTACTTTTCAACTACAGTAAAAGAGGAACGGATGACGAATAATCGAACTGTAAAAATCAAAGTCCGTCAGTTAAGTAAAGTGTTTGGTGCTAATCCTGAACGAGCACTGGCTTTACGCAAGCAGGGTAAGAAACGCCCTGAAATTTTTGAACAAACTGGCCAAACCCTAGGGTTGTACGACATCAACTTTGATGTGTACGAGGGTGAGCTGCTAGTGATTATGGGTCTGTCTGGGTCGGGTAAGTCCACTCTAATCCGTTGTTTGAATAGGCTGATAGATCCTACCGAAGGTCAGGTAGAAATAGCTGGGCAAGACATCACTAAGCTCTCTGAAAAAGAAATGCTGGCAGTACGCCGCCAGCATTTCTCTATGGTGTTTCAGAACTTTGCCTTGTTTCCACACCGAACTGTGCAGCAAAACGTAGAGTTCGGGCTAGAAATACGCCACATGGAAAAAGAAGAGCGTGGTCGTATTGCCGTTGATGCTTTAGAGCAAGTGGGTCTTAAAGGCTGGGAAGACTCCTATCCCTCACAGTTGTCTGGTGGTATGCAACAGCGCGTAGGTATTGCGCGAGCGCTGGCGAATGACGGCGGTGTGTTGTTGATGGATGAGGCCTTTTCGGCGCTGGATCCATTGATACGTAAAGACATGCAGCAAGAGCTGCAAGAGCTGCAGTACCGCACGCGTAAAACCACCATTTTTATCACGCACGATTTGGACGAGGCACTGAACATTGGTGACCGCATTATCTTGCTGAAAGATGGTGAGATTGTGCAAGAAGGTACGCCTGAAGAAATACTTAGTAAACCAGCCGATGACTACGTGGCTCGCTTTATTGAAGGTGTGGATAAAGCACGAGTGCTGACCGCAAGTAGCGCCATGCGTTCTTCACGCGTGACCGTGCGCCCTGACGATGGCCCACGTACTGCCTTGCGCAAAATGAGTGAAAACAGTATCGACTCGGTGTATGTGACTACCCGAGATAGACGCTTAATAGGGCTGATTGAAGCGGCGGTATTGCGTAAAGCCATACAAGAGCAGGCGCAAAGCATACAAAACTATATAGATACTGATATCCCTAAAGTAGGGCCGGACGAACCGTTGAATCAACTGTTTGGGTTGTTCGACCGCAGTATTCCCGTCGCCGTAGTGAACGATAAAGAACAGTTATTGGGCGTGGTAGTGAAAGGTGCCGTGTTGGATGAGCTGGCTAAAGCAGGAGAAACCTCATGATGAGTAGTATTCCACCCTTACCCCTCAGTCGCTGGATTGAGCAGGGGTTAAACTCGCTGACCTCTAGCTATTCTGGCGTCACCCGTAGCGTGTCACGCTTTACGCAAGATGGTATTGATCTACTGAACGATGGCTTGCTGGCCTTGCCAGAGTGGTTGTTGATTGCGGCCTTTGCTTTGTTATGTTGGCGTGCATCGGGCTGGCGTTTAGCCATAGGTGCTGTGGCAGGTTTGGGCTTGATCTGGAACCTAGGCTTGTGGGTGCCCATGATTCAAACCTTAACGCTGGTAGTGATTGCCACATTAGTCGCTATTGTGATCGCGCTACC
Source organism: Alcaligenaceae bacterium 429 (assembly GCA_004791645.1). Classification (GTDB taxonomy): domain Bacteria; phylum Pseudomonadota; class Gammaproteobacteria; order Burkholderiales; family Burkholderiaceae_B; genus Paenalcaligenes. The sequence continues at coordinate 9,205 of SRSN01000097.1, read as the reverse complement.
TATTGGTATCGTGGCGGCCTTATCTAACCGCTTATATAAAGTGGTGATGCCGCTATTGGACTTCATGCAGACCATGCCAGCGTTTGTGTACCTGATTCCAGCCATCCCGTTTTTTGGTATTGGTGCGGTATCGGCTATTTTCGCCACGGTGATTTTCTCTATGCCACCCGCGATACGCCTAACGATCTTAGGTATACGCCAAGTGCCAGAAGACCTCATCGAAGCCGCTGATGCCTACGGTGCAACACGCCGCCAAAAACTGTTTAAAGTGCAGTTGCCCTTGGCCTTACCTACCATCATGGCCGGTGTAAACCAGACCATTATGTTGGCCTTATCCATGGTAGTGATTGCCGCCATGATTGGTGCTGATGGTTTAGGTAGTGAAGTATGGCGTGCGATTCAACGACTACGCTCTGGCGATGGTTTTGTCGCCGGTATTGCCGTCGTGATTCTGGCCATGTTGCTAGATAGACTGACGCAATCTTTGCAAAAGCGCAGCAGCAACAAGAAATAAGCAGTAAGCGATATAAAAAAGGCTTGGAAATATCCAAGCCTTTTTTGTGCCCATAGCCCCCAGCGCAGACAATGAATACTACAGCGACTTAAACGCCTCAGCCGCCAACGTATACGAATGCAAACGCGCCTTCTGATCGTAAATATTGCTGGTGACAATCAACTCATCGGCTTGGGTATTCACCAGTGTTGCGTGAATTTTCTGACGAACGGTGTCAACATCACCAATAGCTGTGCAGTGCATCATGTGTTTGATCAGTTCTTGAGCTTGTGGGCTGGCGTTATCCATATAACCAGGTGCTGGTGGCGGCAAGGTTATAGGTTTGCCTGAACGCAGGCTCACAAAAGATTGCTGCCACGATGTGGCAAGGTCTTCTGCTTCGGCGGTGGTGTCAGCAGAAAAGATATTAAAGCCCAGCATCAAGTACGGTTTATCCAAGTATTTGGATGGGCGGAAATGCTGTCTATAGACCTCGCAGGCATGGGCCAACTGAGCAGGCGCAAAGTGCGAAGCAAATGCATAAGGCAGCCCCAACGCCGCGGCCAATTGTGCGCCGTACAAGCTACTACCTAAAATCCACACAGGTACTTTACTGCCCTTACCGGGCACGGCCAGTACAGGTTGCTCAGGTTCGTCAGACATGTAGTCCATCAGTTCCAGTACATCGCGTGGGAACTGCTCGGGGTCAGAGTTTAAGTCTCGGCGTAAGGCTCTAGAGGTAATTTGGTCAGACCCTGGCGCACGGCCTAGCCCTAAATCTATACGACCTGGGTACAGGCTTTCCAACGTACCAAATTGCTCAGCAATCACCAGTGGTGAGTGGTTAGGCAGCATGATGCCACCAGCACCCACACGTATGCGTTGCGTTTGCGAGGCCACATGGCTGATCAAAATCGACGTAGCAGCACTGGCAATACCAGGCATGCCGTGGTGTTCAGCTAACCAATAGCGACTAAATCCTAATTGCTCACAGTGCTGAGCCAGCTCAGCGGCACGTAAGAAAGCATCTCTGGCGGTACCTCCTTGAATGATAGGAGCTAAATCCAGTACAGAGAAAGCGGCACGAGTAGACATGTTGGTGAGTCCTTGTAACAGACAACGATACCCATATCATAGGGCAGTTAAAACCCGTTATGATGGCGACAGGTCATGTTTATTTTGGGAGCTACGTGAATGAATGAAACACAGCTAGTCGACAGCACAACGTTATCCTTACTGCAAACGTTTGGCATCAACCTGCTTGTGGCCGCACTGATTTTGATTGTGGGCTGGTGGTTGTCGTCGGTGGCAGCTCGCTTCTTGCGCAAGTTCTTGACGCGTATGCCACACATGGATCGCACCGTGATCCCCATGCTCACCATCGTGCTGCAATGGTTTATACGTATTATTGTGCTGATTGCCGTATTGGCGCGCTTTGGGGTTCAAACCACCAGTATCGTTGCCATGTTGGGTGCGATGGGTTTGGCAGTGGGCTTGGCCTTGCAAGGTACACTACAAAACGTGGCATCGGGCATTATGCTGCTGATTCTGCGTCCTATCAGCGCGGGTGAGTTTGTGTCTGTAGTGGGTAAAGGTGACGGTACTGTAGATGAAGTAGGTTTGTTTCTGACACGCTTCATCCAAGTAGATGGTATTGAATTCACTCTGCCTAACAGCTCAATCTGGGGCAGCGCCATCATCAATTACAGCCGCAACAAAACCCGCCGCATGGATGTGGAAGTTGCCGTACGTTATGGCGATGATTTGGATAAAGCCATCAGTATTTTGAGACAGATGGTAGAGAACAATGAAAACGTACTCAAAGATCCAGCCCCTCAAGTTATGGTGACGCAATACAAAGATAGCGCAATTGTTGTCACTGTACGTGTGTGGAGCCAGGTCGAGAAATTCTGGGATCTGCGTTTTGAGTTACTGCGTAGAGCACCGCAACTGTTGCAAGACGAAGGTTTGCGTATTCCCGTACCCGTACGTGAAATCAGTGCACCTAACGATGCAGAAAAAGCCAGTGCGTAATCCTACGATGTAACGTCGTGATACAAAAAAACCCGCCCTATGTAGGGCGGGTTTTTAATGATCCGTTACTTAGCGCTTGCTAGAGGTCCACTGCACCGCAAACACACTGACTAACACAATCAGTAACCCCACTAGTGCTGAACCGCTCATGGCTTGTGACAATAATGCCCAGCCTAAGATCACGGCTGTTAAGGGGCTAAGCAAGCCTAGCGACGCCACGGCAACCGTAGGTAGTCGCACAATCCCTCTAAACCACAGCACATAGGCTAACAAGGCACCCGCCAAACATAAGTAGGCATAAGCCAGATATTGCGAAGCGGTTAAGTGGGGCAACGGGGCATCCACCAAATAGGCTACAGGGGCCAACATGGCTCCGCCTAACAGTAGCTGCCAACCTGTAAGCGCTAACACAGGTAACCGCACTTGCCAGCGTCGAGTCAGCCAAATACCTGCTGCCATGCTGGCCGCACCTAACAAGGCCGCCCCTACGCCTATGGGTTCAAACTGGGTTTGTGGTGACCACAATAAAATCGCCATACCTATCACCCCCGCTACTGCCGACCATAAGGTGGTTTGTGCGGGGGATTTCCCATCTACAGCCCAAACTAGCACCATCACCAACAACGGTTGTATGGCACCAAGCACAGCCGCTAAGCCGCCGGGTAAGCGGTACGCGGCGACGAATAGCAAGGCCTGAAACACGCCAATATTTAAAGCGCTCAAGATGAGTAAACGTAGCCAGTCTTGGCGTAAAGGCAGTTTGCGCGTGAGTAACACCAGCAGTATGCCTGCAGGCAGTGCACGTATGAGTGCCGCCGTAAATGGTCTATCGGGTGGCAGAATCTCAGAAGTCACAATATAGGTAGACCCCCAAATGGCAGGGGCCAGTGCTGTGAGCAAACTATCGCGCCACGGAAAAGTAGAGACAGGAGCAGTCATTTTGGATTAATCTTGAATTTAAGATAAATTCATTCTGAGAGTTTTTTATCTTGATGTCAAGATAAATACAGAGGCGTGTGATGACCAAGAAGAACGATGCGGTAGAGATGATTCTGGATCAATGGCGACGTGAACGCCCCGATTTAGATGTAGAAATCATGGGCCCCATAGGGCGTATCAACCGTTGTGCCATGTTGTTAGAGCAACGATTAGACGAGTGTTTTGCCGAATACGGTTTGTGCTTGTGGGAGTTTGATGTGTTGGCGGCGCTACGGCGCAGTGGCGCACCGTACTGCTTAAGCCCTACGGCGTTGTTCTACACCTTAATGGTGACATCCGGCACCATGACGCACAGGCTAAAACGCTTAGAGAGCAAGGGCTGGATTGTACGATTGCCTAACGAACAAGACGCGCGCAGTATGCTGGTGCAGCTCACCGATGAAGGCTTGGCCTTGATTAACAAGGTAGTGGTCATACATGTGGATAACGAGCGTAAGATGCTGGCTCCCATGGCGGTAGAACAGCTAGCGGCGTTGGATCAGAATTTGTCAGTGTTACTGCAAATCTTAGATCCCGCTAAGGCCTAAGCGCGCACCGTTTCCCAATAAAAAGGCCTAGCGGTGTGATTCCGTCTAGGCCCATTGCATGCGTGTGGTAACAGCAGCCTGGTGTATTTCACGTTGTAGGGGCTGCGTATAGCTCAGCGATTATTTGGCTTGTTTTGCTGTTTTAAGCATGGCGGTACACATACCGCGCAGCATAGCTACTTCGTCCACGCTTAGACGATTACGACTAAAAATTTGTCGCATACGAGTAGGCAGTTTTTTGGGATTTTCGGGGTCTAAAAAATCCACGCCTATTAAGGCTTCCTCAAAGTGCGTCATAAAGGCATCCAATTGCCCCATGGTGGCCAATGCTTTGCCTGGATCCACCTTTCCGGGGGCGATAGGCATAGTTTCTAGCTCATACTGTTGCAATAATGCATAACGCAGTTCCCATGCCGCTAGTTGCAGGGCTTGAGCAACATTTAGTGAACTGTACTCAGGATTGGCCGGAATATGGCATAAATGCTGGCAGCTTTCTAGCTCTTGATTACTGAGCCCTGTGCGCTCTGTGCCCAGTACAACCGCAATTTTCCCTGCATCTTCAGAGAGGTGTGTCGCACCCAATGTCGCACTTTGGCGTATGTCTAATGGCGGTGGTCCCAGATAACGCGGTCTGGCTGTTAGCGCAAAAGAAAGTGAAACAGGCGCCAATGCTTGCTCTAAACTTGGTACGATAGAGGCTTGGCTTAAAACATCGGTTGCACCACTGGCCAGAGCGATCGCTTCGGCGTGCTCGGTAATGTGCTCATGTTTTGGTGCCACCAAACACAGTTCTTTAAAGCCCATAGTTTTGATTGCGCGTGCTGCAGCCCCCACGTTACCGGGATGGCTGGGCCGTACCATAATGAAGCGAACCTGCTCGAAGGCAGGGTGATTGGTGTGTGCCGATGTTTGTGTCATAAATACATTGATACAGAAAGCTTTTGTAGCCCTATTATTGCATTCGGGCAGCACAAGAGCAGGAAAATTTTACCGAACGGATTATCTATGCATCCCATGCTGAATACCGCCATCAAGGCGGCACGCCGAGCAGGCACCATCATCAACCGTGCTAGCGTGGATCTAGAAAAAATCAAAGTTGGCCGCAAAGGCCCCGGCGATTACGTAACCGAAATTGATGCGGCAGCTGAAGAAGCAATCATTGACATACTGCGTACAGCGTACCCTGACCATGGGTTTATTGGCGAAGAAACAGGCGAACTCATGCCCGAGGGCAATGACAACCCTGAAAACGTGTGGGTGATCGACCCGTTGGATGGCACCACCAACTTCATTCATGGCTTTCCTCACTACGCTATTTCCATTGCGATGCTGAACAAAGGCGTGCCTACACATGCCGTAATTTTTGACCCAGCTAAAAACGAAATTTTCCACGCCACTCGTGGCGGCGGCGCGTTCTTGGACGACCGTCGTATTCGTGTGTCCAGCTTGCGCAAATACCATGACGCATTGTTGGGCGCACACGTAGCCGACTCTGGCGGCGTAGTAAAAAGCACTTCCCCATTTTCCGCTATGTTGAGCGATTGCGCCGCTGTACGCCGCGTAGGCGCGACGGTGCTGGATTTGGCTTACGTTGCATGTGGTCGTTTAGACGGCTTTGTAGCAACTAATCTAAAACAGTGGGATATGGCTGCGGGTGCTTTGTTGGTACTGGAAGCTGGTGGTTTGGTGGGCGACTTCGCTGGCGAACAAACCTGGTACGAGTCCGGCAACATCATTGCGGCTACACCAAAAATCTTCACTCAAATGATGGTGCACTTGGCTGAATAAGCGCACCGTGAAGTAATAAAAAACACCCCAACGTTCTTGTGATGTTGGGGTGTTTTTATTAGCGATGCAGGCGCAGGGGGAAGCCGTTATGTTCAAAGTTAGTAGAACGGGCGACTGCATGGTAATCGCTACAGATGGCTATAGGTAAGCAGGCGTAAACAGCCCATTGTGATTTGCGCTTGGGTCGTGTTCAAATACCCCTGTTTTATTCGTGATGCAGCAAGGCAAGAAAACGCCGCTTTTCTGCGTCAGGGCTACTGTTATACACAGCCCGTTTTCATTGATTTTTGCTATTTCCGGGTTTTCATGACTGACTACACGCTGTACTTAATCAAAGCTGCGATTTTGGGCCTGATTGAAGGGTTCACAGAATTTATTCCGGTTTCCAGTACAGCACACTTGTTGCTGTTGGGTGAGTGGATATCTTTCCCTTCTGACAGTAATAAAGTGTTTGAGGTGGTGATTCAGTTTGGTTCCATCATGGCGGTGATCTGGCTATTCAGAGCGCGTATTTGGCAATTGATCAAAGGAACCTTCAGCGGTGATCGTACCGAAATGATGTTCACCCGAAACCTGATCATTGCCTTCTTGCCTGCAGCGATCATCGGTGCGTTGACCATCAAATACATCAAAGCGCTATTCCATAACCCCTTGGTATTTGTGTTCACACTGGTTATTGGCGGTTTGATTATGTTGTGGGTAGAGCGTAAACCTGCCTACGCAAAACAGCACCCTAACTACAAAGTAGAAGACGGTGTAACCGCCACATCCGAAAAAGCTACCGCCTATGCGCTAGAAGAAATCACTTGGAAACAGGCGTTGGTAGTAGGCTTTGCGCAATGTATTGCAATGATCCCCGGTACATCGCGCTCTGGCGCTACGATCGTGGGCGGGATGCTGGCCGGCGTACACCGTAAAACAGCGACTGAGTTTTCGTTTTTCTTGGCCATGCCCACCATGTTGGCAGCCACTGTGTACGACTTGTACCGTAACGGTGCCAGCTTGAACGTAGAGCAAGGTTGGGGAATTGCAGTAGGTTTTGTACTGGCTTTCTTTAGTGCCCTGTTCTTGGTAAAAGCCGTACTGCGTTTCGTATCACGCCACACCTACCGTCCATTTGCGTGGTATCGCATCGCCTTAGGTGCGGTTGTATTGCTGTGGTTGTATGCGTAATTGCTAAGCACTAAAACGATAAAAAGCCCGATTCTTTTGAGTCGGGCTTTTTTATTGCGTGGTGCAGTCTCAGTCAGCGGCAATGTAGGCAAGCAAAACATCAATAGCGACTATGTCAGTGTGAGAGAGCAATCACGAATAGAAGCAGGCGATGGTGGCTTCCAGATTGTCGTGAATGGCAACACTGACTTAAAAGGGGCGGCAATTACCTCATCACAACAAGCAGTGGATGAAGGTCTAAACCGCCTCACTACCGGCACGCTCACCACAAGCGACATAGAAAACCACGCCAACTACAAAGGCAGTAGTGTCAGCCTAGGTGGGGGGTACAGCAGTAGTGGTGATGGGGTAGGTACCGATCAGCAAGGCGACGCAGCAACAGGCGCACAAGTGCCGGGTAGTACCTTGCCTAGCGATGGCAACTTTAGTGTCACACCACCCATAGCTATTGCAGCGAAGGGTAATAGCAGCAGCACTACCCACAGCGGTATCAGCGGCGCGCAGATCACCATCACAGATGAGGCTAAACAACAACTGCAGACCGGAGAAACAGTAGAAGAGCGCTTAGTCAGTTTAAATACTGACGTCTTAACGGGTCAGGATGGCAGTAACGCGCTTACGCCTATCTTTAACGAACAAGAAATTAAGGCGGGCTTCGAGATAGTAGGAGCGCTGCAGCGAGAGACAGGCACCTTCCTTAATAACCGAGCCAAAGAAGCCACCGCCGCAAAAGAGGCGCTGGATAAAGAACTTGCTAAACCAGAAAGCGAGCGTGATCCTGCACGCTTAGCCGCACTGCAACAGCAAGTGAACGACAGTGCAACCTGGGCACCAGGCGGGACAGGGCGTCAGGTATTAACGGCATTGGCCGCGGCGGCTGGTGGGAATGTGACGGGGGCGTCATCGCAGTTTGCGCAGGATTTAGTGGTGAATTACCTGCAACAACAAGGGGCTGGCTACATAGGCCAACTCGTGAAGGATGGCACCCTAACAGAAGGTAGTCCATTACATGCTGCTCTACATGGTGTAGTGGCGTGTGCAGGGGCAGCAGCAAGTGATCAAAGTTGCGGCAGTGGTGCGTTGGGGGCAGCAACAAGTAGCTTGTTAACCAATCTGTTCGTAGATGCGCCTGATGAAACCGCAGAGGAGAAAGAGGCTAGGCGTAATTTGTTAGCGACGTTGGTGACGGGTATTGCGGTAGCGGGTGGCGCAGATGTAGCGACGAGTACGAATAGTGCGATTTTTGCTATTGATAATAATTGGTTGAATACTGAAGAAGCTAGGGCTCTTGATCAAGAGCTATCTGAATGCAAAGTTTCTGGGGGTGATTGTCAGTCAGTGATTGAAAAGTATATTGAAATTAGTAATCAGAGAGGCAAAGAGTTGGTTACTGCTTGCTCCGGTGGTGGAGTTAGCTGCGTGACATGGGAGGAACTCATTCAAGCAGCAAGTAACGTTGCCAACGATGCGCAGCCGTGGCAAATTCGGTTAGATGAAAAACTCCAAGACCCAGATGCGGTAGCACTGGTGAATTATCTTAATGGTATAGATCTAAAGTTTCTGCAAGATAATATAACAACAGGTGATCGAGTGCTGGATGTGATTATGACTCCTACCTCGTGGCCGATCATTGTGATGGGCTCTAGGAATATCCTTACAAATAGCTTTACAAGGGGTAAAGAGCAATTGATTGCTGTGGGGGTCTCATCGCTTGCAAGTGGAGTTATTCAGTATGGGATAACAGGAGAGGTAAAGTTGTCAGATGTTATAGGAGCTGGAGTAATTGGGGCAATTACAGCAGGGAAAGGCTATAACCCAACAGTAACGTGGAATGCAGTAGGTGGTTACTATCAGGCAGAAATTAAAGGTGATGATCCATTTTTAGGGGCATTGTTGAGTAGAGCAGGAGCTTCTGTTGGATATGCTGCTGGTAGTGTTCTAAAAATACCATTTGATAAAAAATTCAATCCAATATCAAAACAGTATGAATGGGTTGAAACAGGTATATGGACTATTACAAAACCAGTTCCGCAAAATAATTTACCTTCTATTTCTGGTAATGTTTCAGAATCTGCATTTTCTGAGGGAATGTCTGGGGTTTTGCAAGATTTGATTAAGAATAAAAAGGGTGGTGGTTATGTTGAGTAGGAGGTCGTTTTTTATTCTTTTGTATTTATGCGTAGCATTTTTT
>SRSN01000096.1 GCA_004791645.1 Alcaligenaceae bacterium 429 | reverse complement strand
CTCTTAAACAAGTTGAAGTAATCAGCAAAGACGGTAGCCGTGTACCACTTTCTGCTTTCACTGATTTTGTGCCGGGTTCAGCACCGTTGAGTGTGAATCACGAGGGCTTATTTGTTTCTGAGAGTATTTCTTTTGCCTTGTCCGAAGGCGTGTCGCTAGAGCAAGGCGTGAATGCGATAGAGAAGTCGTTGGCGGAGATCAGTTTACCCACTAATCAAATTCAAACCGGTTTTGGCGGTACCGCTAAGCTGATGCAAGATTCACTGGCGCAGCAACCTTGGCTGATTTTGGCTGCGCTAGCCACCATGTACATCGTGTTGGGTATGCTGTACGAAAGCTATATTCATCCCATTACTATTCTTTCTACCTTGCCATCAGCAGGGATTGGGGCCTTACTGGCCTTGATGGTGATGAAAGAAGACTTCTCGGTGATCGCCTTAATTGGGGTGTTTTTGCTGATTGGTATTGTGAAGAAAAATGCCATCATGATGGTGGACTACGCACTGATTGCCGAGCGTCGTGATGGTCTGCCGCCCGAGGAAGCAATTTATCAGGCTTGCTTGGTACGCTTTAGGCCCATCATGATGACCACTATTTCTGCTATTTTGGGTGCAGTACCACTGATCGTTGCTACTGGCGCTGGCGTGGAAATGCGTCAGCCGCTGGGTTTGACCATCGTGGGTGGGCTGTTATTAAGCCAAGTGCTAACCCTCTATACTACGCCGGTGGTGTACTTGTATTTGGATCGTTTCCGTCAACGTTATCTTGCGAAGCGTCGTGAGCGCTTGTCTAACCATGCTGCCTAATTTTTCTCGTTTTCTCATGAGTTCTGCTGTCTCCTTGCTATGGAGCAAGCGTGCGGTGTGCGTGGCATGTAGTGCGTTGATTGCAGGGTGTGCCATAGGGCCTGACTATCAGCGTCCAGAGTTGGATGTGGGTGTGAACTTCAAAAATGAGGCTACCCAAGCAGCACAGGCTAGCGATAATCCGGGATGGTTATTGGCGCAACCTGCAGATGCACAAATTGGTGTGGTGAAGTGGTGGGCTGCTTTTAACGACCCCTTGCTTTCAGAGTTGATGGAAAAGATGCTGGCGCATAACGCCAGTTTAGAGCAATCTGAGGCGCGTTATAGGCAGGCTTTGGCAGCACTAGGTAGTGCACGCGCCGAGTTCTACCCCACGTTAAATAGCTCTGGCAGTTACACGCGTAGTGGTTCGGGCTCAAGCACGCCTAGTGCGAGCGACAGTTATTCCATGAGCCTCACTGCAGGGTGGGAACCGGATATCTGGGGTAAGGTACGTCGCTCTAATGAAGCAGCCGAGGCATCGCTACAAGCCAGTCAGGCAGATATTGCAGCGACGCAATTAAGCTTGGCTTCTACGTTGGCGCAAAGTTATTTCCAAGCCAAAAATGTGTGGGTGTCACAGCAGTTGTTAGACCAAACTATTGCGGCGTATGAGCGGGTTTTGCAAATCACTCAAAACCGCTACGAAGCGGGTATGTCATCGCGTAGTGATGTGGCGTCGGCACAAGCACAATTAGAAAATGCACGCACTCAGCGCTTATCGTTGAATAGGCAGCAAGGGCAATTGCATAACGCCATGGCTGTGTTGTTGGGGGTAACGCCTGCCGCGATGCAAACTTTAACGTTGGAAGGCTGGCCAACGTTGCCTAGCATGCCTGCAGCAGTGCCTGTGCAGTTGCTAGAACGTAGGCCAGATGTGGCGTCAGCTGAACGGCAAATGATGGCGGCGAATGCCAAAATTGGGGTAGCACAAGCGGCTTGGTTACCCGATTTAACCTTAAGTGCTCAAGGGGGCTACCGAGCCAGTGAGTGGTCGGATTGGTTCACCGCACCGGCGAGATTTTGGAGTCTAGGCCCTGCATTAGCCCTGCAAATTTTTGATGGTGGTGCGCGTTCTGCACGGGTAGACGATGCGCGTGCTGCTTACGATGCGCAAGCAGCGTCATACAGACAAACGATTCTGGATGCCATCAAAGAGGTAGAAGATGGTTTGGTGCAATGGCAAGGTTTATCGGCAGAAATGCAGACACAGCAACGCGCTCTGGATGCAGCCCGAGAATCCCTGACCTTAATGCGTAATCAGTATGCGGCGGGCATGGTGGATTTCTTGAGTTTGGCGCAAGTAGAAACCAGTACATTAAGCACTGAGCGCAGCACCATTTCTATGCAAGCCGATCATTACATCGCTGCGGTGCAGTTAATTGCCGCGTTGGGTGGAGGCTGGGATGCTACTAGCCTGAACCAGCCTCCGGTATTGCAGCAGTCACCGGTGCAAGACTAATCGCTTTGCATCCAGTCTACTAAGTCATCTACCCAGTCGCCTGCAGGCAGTCCCAAACGGGCTTCCAGTATGGCGGCTTTTTGGTAGAGCTGTTCAAACTCTATTTCCGGTGCGTTTTTGAATGCAATGGCAATCAAGTTGCCATCATGCGATTCGGGTAGCCATGCTACGGCGGCAAAGGTATCTTGCAGTTGCTGTATGTGGCGGCCATGAACAGAGGGGTTGCCCAAAATATTCACCGTGAGTATGCCGTCATCACGCAGGCAGCGCGCGCAGTTGGCGTAGAAGTCTTCACCTTCGCAGGCAGGCTCTTGCGCGTCAGCACTGTACAAGTCTACTTGCAGCACATCAATGCTGTGGTCAGGGGTTTCTTCTACGTAGCGGTAAGCGCAGCGTTGCAGCACAGTCAAGTTTGGGCCGTCTTCAGGCAGGTCGAACAGCAGTCTGCAGGTGTGTATAACCTCTGCATTGAGTTCTACTGCCGTTACGTGTGCGGATGAATAATGCTGATGACAAAAACGGGTCAAACTGGCTGCGCCTAACCCTAACTGCACAATATGTGTGGGGTTGTCTTGAAATAACGTCCACATCATCATTTGCTGGATATAGGTAAGCTCCAGCTGGTCGGGGTTCTTCACGCGCATAACGCCCTGCACCCAGGGGCTACCCAGGTGCAGGTAACGTAGACCATCACGTTCTGAAATGGTTACCTGATCGGTCATGCGTTGTGCCCGATGTGGCGTATGCCGGCAATGCCGTGCGCCCCATGCTCAGTGGCTTCTGCCAACGTTGCGTTGGATTGGCCTCCTATAGCAAATACAGGTCTACCCGCTTGCCATGCCAGCTCTTGGAAGCCTGCCCAGCCCAAGCCTTCTTCACCAGGGTGGGAGGGGGTAGGTAGCACATGGCCAACGACGATAAAGCTAGCATTGAGTTGTATGGCGGCTTCCAGATCAGCCTTGTTATGCGCTGAAACGCCTACCAGTGCTTTCTCAGGTAGCCCCAGTACAGGATCAGCATGAGCCGTATCGGCTTTAAGACCTGCTTGCGCTTGTGCTGCCCAGTGCTGAGCATCGTTGGCGCGCAGTTGTACGCCGTCGCCGTCAGACCACCAGTCTTTAGGGTGTACGCTATTGATCAAACAGCGGGCACCGTATTTCCAGCACAGTTCACGAGTCGCTAACCACGCTTGATGCAACAGGTCTCGCTGTTCTGCATCAGCAGCAGCGAGTTGTTCCCAAGCTGGTTCACGGAATTGCACCAGTTGAATGCCATCTTCCAGAGCGGTTTCCAAACGTTCTAGCCAAGCATCGGTGTGTGCAGCGTCGTCTATGTGACTGAGCAAATAGCGGTTAGGCAGGCTCAACCAGCGCATAGGTGGCTCAGCAGCAGGCAGCACAGGGTCTACAGACAATGGCCAGCCAGGTGTGAGCCACGCGAGTTCTTGGCCTTCCACGCCTTTTTCTTCGCCGTTCCACGCATCTACTTTATAAAAAGAGAGACGGACGATGTTTTTGGGATATTCATGTACGTACTCTATCCAAGGTGTGGAATGCGTTACATCAATATCCAGCTCTTCTTTGAGCTCACGGCGTAGTGCTTGTGACACGGTTTCGCCAGCTTCTACTTTGCCACCGGGCAGTTCCCAATAACCGGGCCACGGTTTGTCTTCGGGGCGTTTACCAAACAGTACTTTACCGTCCTCACGCAAAATAAGGCCTACTGCTGCGTGAATACGAGGCTTAGACATAGCGAGCTGCCCAATCACGTGCAAATTGACGTGCAACACGGCCAGAGCGAGAGCCTCGGTGCAAAGCCCACTGCAACGCTTCAGTACGGGATTCTTCTATCTGTTCTGGTGTGCAGCCAGCTTGTTCCAACCAGTGGTTCACGATATCCAGATATTTGTCTTGGCTAAAGGGATAGAACGACAGCCACAGACCAAAACGTTCCGAGAGGGAAATCTTTTCTTCTACTGCTTCACCAGGGTGGATCTCACCATCAGAGTGAGGTTTAGATTGAAGGTTCTCGCTCATGTATTCAGGAATCAGGTGGCGACGATTCGAGGTGGCGTAAATCAGTACGTTGTCACCGGGGGAAGCCACAGAGCCATCCAACACGGATTTCAATACTTTGTAGCCAGGTTCGCCATCTTCAAACGACAAGTCATCGCAGAAAATGATGAAACGTTCAGGACGTCCACTGATCAGATCGATGATGTCGCCCAAGTCGCCCATGTCGTCACGGTCTACTTCAATCAGGCGCAGACCTTTGTCGGCCAAACTGCACAGCATGGCTTTTACAAGTGAGCTTTTACCGGTACCGCGCGCGCCGGTCATCAGCACGTTGTTGGCAGGCTTACCTGCTAGGAAATGCAGGGTGTTGCGCTCAAGTGCTTCTTTTTGACGCTCAATGTGGTGCAAGTTATCGGGTTGGATTGCCGCAATATTATGTACAGAATCTAACCAGCCTCTAGAGCCTTGCTTGCGCCAGCGAAATGCATAGGCATTCCAGTCTGTTTCGGGGGGAGCTGGAGGCAGCCAGGCTTCAAGTTGAGCCAGGACGCGTTCAGCACGTTGGATCAGGTTGCTCAGGTCGGGCGTACTCAAAAGAAGTCTCCAAAAGTACGTAGTAAAAGATCTATTATCGCTAAAAAAATGAGTATGACTAAAAGGTGCTGTTCTTTCCCTACACACCCTGTGCTCAGGTAGCGATGGCGTGCTGTCGCGAGAGTTCAGAGTTGGTAAAAAACGGTTAGAAGTCAGAAAGATAGTAAGTAGACGCTGCGAAATATAGACAAACCCGTATAATTAGGTGTTTTGCGCAAGCTGTTGCGCGATGTGTATCAACTTTTTACCATTCGGAAATTTGTCTTGAGTCTCCCAGATCTGATGAGCCCTATAGCCGATGATATGCGCGAACTGGACGCAGTCATTCGCGGGCGTCTTAATTCGGAAGTTGTCCTTATTCGTACTATAGGGGAATACATCGTCGGTGCTGGTGGTAAGCGTATGCGTCCGGCAATGCTCTTGCTGGTAGCTAAAGCGTTGGGCTACGAAGGCAGGTTTCACCATGTGTTAGCTGCAGTGGTTGAGTTCATCCACACGGCTACGCTGTTGCACGATGATGTGGTTGATGAGTCCGATATGCGTCGTGGCCGTAGTACTGCCAACGCCGTATTCGGCAATGCTGCCAGTGTATTGGTAGGCGATTATTTATATTCGCGTTCGTTTGAAATGATGGTGGAATGCGGCTCTATGCGCGCCATGTCGGTGCTGTCAGGTGCCACCACGATTATTGCCGAAGGCGAAGTGCTGCAATTATTGAACGTGCACGATCCCGATGTGTCTAGGGAACGTTACCTGCAAGTTGTGCGCTACAAAACAGCGAAGCTGTTTGAAGCCGCCGCTCAAGTCGGTGCGATTTTGGCCGGTGCTAGCGATGAGCTAGAAGAAGCCGCTGCTGCCTATGGCCGCCATATTGGTACCGCATTCCAGTTAATTGATGACGTACTGGATTACAGCGGTGATGTGGCTGCATTGGGTAAAAACGTGGGCGATGATTTGCGCGAAGGTAAGCCTACGCTGCCATTGATTCGTGTGATGGAAGTGGGTACGGAAGAAGAGCAGCAACTGATCAAGCAAGCTATTGAAAATGGCGATGGTGATTTTGAAGCTGTAGCTCGTGCTATCCATAACACCGATGCTTTGGCTTACACACGTGATGCCGCTGATGCAGAAGTGCAGTTGGCGTTGAATGCGATCCAAGCATTCCCAGCCTCTGACTTTAAACAAACCTTAATTGATTTTTGCGCGTTCGCGGTCAAACGCGACCGTTAATCTATGACAGATCTGAGCCGGGTATTTGGCATTATCGGTCGCTCGGGTAGCGGTAAAACTACCCTAGTCGAAGCCATGCTACCTTGGTTCGTAGAGCGCAACATAGAGGTGGCTGTGATCAAACACAGCCATCATCAATTAAGTTTTGAACCCCCCCATAAAGATAGCGCCAGGTTTCGCACGGCTGGCGCCAGAGAGGTGATTGTCGCATCACCTTATCAGTACGCGCTGTTTCACTCGTTACATGGGCAAGACGAGCCAACGTTACAGCAACTCGTAGAACGTTTGGGACCAGTAGATCTGGTGTTGGTAGAGGGCTACAGGCAAGCCGATATCCCCCGTTTAGAAGTACACCGTCCGTCTAGGGGCATTGCCCCTGTCTATGCTGAGAATCAAGGTGTGATCGCAGTGGCAACTGATGTGGCAGAGTTGACGCAGTGTCCGTTACCCTTGTTAGACTTAAATCAGCCTGAATATATAGCTGCATTTATTGCCCGCTCAGTAGGCCTGCTGTAGCACGCAGTAGCATAGTGCTACAGCCATCTATACATACAAAACAAGCACGATTTTGCTAGTAGGGAACACCTATGGACCTAACCGCTATTCAGTTGAATATTCCCCAAACCGTTGGCTTAGCTGCCGTATTCATGGTGGTGGGTGAACTCATCAAAAGCCGTGTGGCTGTATTAGGTAAGTACTTTATCCCCAGTCCTATTATTGGCGGTTTGCTGTTTTCTATCTTGATTTTGATAGGACATCAGACAGGGGCTTTTGAGATTACGCTATCTAAAAGCATACGCGAGTTCTTTATGGTGGTGTTCTTTACCACCATTGGGTTCTCGGCCAGTTTAGAACTACTGAAAAAAGGTGGTATAGCAGTACTGATTTTCCTAGCCGTAGTGGTCGTATTGGTAGTCTTGCAGAATATTGTAGGCGTAGGCTTAGCAGGAGCTATGGGTGCAGATCCATTATTAGGCCTAGCGGCAGGCTCTATTTCCATGACTGGTGGGCACGGCACATCTGGTGCGTTCGGCCCTATTTTGGAAGGTTTGGGTGTCACGGGAGCGTTGCCAGCGGCAATGGCAGCTTCTACATGGGGGCTAGTGTTCGGGTGTTTGATTGGCGGTCCGTTGGGGCGCCGATTGATGCAGCGCTACAAAATCAAAGGGCGTGCACACACAGAGGTGTCCGAGTTCGAAACGGATGACACCCAAGATGCCGCTCCCCAGAAAGGCAAAAAAGACAGCAAACAATACTTGATGGGCACCATCATGCATACCGTAGTGCTGTTGGCCATTGCTATGGGTATTGGGGTCACTATTACTGACTACCTTGCAAGCAAAGAAATAGTGTTGCCAGGTTATCTGGGCGGGATGTTAGTGGCAGCAGTGATGCGTAACATAATCGACTTGCGTAAGCTGCGTTGCCCAGAGCACGAAGTGGGGGTGATAGGTGAAGTGTCACTGGCCTTCTTCTTAACCATGGCGCTGATGGATATGAAGCTGTGGGAATTGGTAGACGTAGCCGGCCCATTGTTGGTGATTCTGGTAGCGCAAACCATTTTGATGGGGTTATTTGCGTACTACGTAACCTTCCGCATCATGGGGCGTGACTACGATGCAGTGACTATTTCTGTAGGTCATTGTGGTTTCGGTATGGGTGCTACGCCTAATGCGGTGGCTAACATGCAAGCCTTCACCAGCAAAAACGGCCCATCCCCTAAAGCCTTCTTTGTGATTCCTTTGGTGGGTTCATTGTTTGTGGACTTTGTGAACGCTCTAGTGATTACGGGCTTCATCAAGATGTTTTCCTAAGCATAGACGCGTAGTAGGCCGTTAACAGCTAGCAGCATAATGTGGACTGACACAATGAGTACAACACAGACAATACGAGTACACACACGCTGCGGCTGGGCCGAAGGCGATGCATTGATGGAGCAGTATCACGATGAAGAATGGGGTGTTCTCATGCGTGATTCCCGCGAATTGTGGGAATGCCTAATGCTGGAAGGCTTTCAAGCAGGTTTAGCGTGGATCACTGTACTGCGTAAGCGCGAAGCCTTTAGGCTGGCTTTTGATAATTTCGACCCAGCCAAAGTGGCGCGTTATACCGAAGCGGACATAGAGCGCTTAATGGCTAACCCCGGCATCATTCGTTCACGAGCCAAAATTGTAGCCACCATTAAAGGCGCACAAATCTACGAAGATATGAAAAGTAAGGGTGAAAGTTTCCGCGACTTTTGCTGGTCATTTACCGACGGTAAAACGCTGGTGAACGATGGCGTGACGAGGCTAGCAAGCAGCCCCTTATCTGAACAAATCTCTAAAGCGTTAAAAGCCAAAGGCTTTAAGTTCGTCGGGCCTACCATTACCTATGCTTGGATGCAGGCCATAGGGATGGTGAATGATCATGACGTTAATTGCTTTAGACGCAGCCTTTGCATGCTGTAGTCCTTCGGCAGTGGTGGCAGTGCCATCACTCAGCTCAACGACTGTTTGTATTAGCTAGCACTGCGAAAAGTATTTTTTAATTTAACCACCAAATAAAAAACACTTTCCTCCGTTTTCCCTTCATCTCTTGCCACGGTTTCAGTGTGGTAGCCGTTGAGATGAGTGCGTACTTTTGTGACAGATAAAAGGGGCGTGCTCACCCATTTCTGAAGATGTCGGCTTATTCTGTGGGCTGATCATTTCGGCACTTGCTGCTCTCATCAAAAAACTAAGCGGCATTTTCTGATGCTACAACTGACAGATAGACGTATCTAACACCTGCGTCCCAATTGGATCAAGTTGTGCAGTAACCCAAAAGAAAGGGCTGTAAACCTACCCACACTCAGACCAACCAGAGGGACGGAGAGGAAACTTTTTTGATTTGGTGCACAAATCACAAAAAGTATTCCTGCAGTTCCTCAGCGCGTGCGATGAATACAGTCGCCTACGTTTTACAGCGTCCACTCATACTGAATGGTCAGCGGAGCATGATCACTAAAGCGCTCAGCTTTATAAACCTCAGCATGGCGTGCAGCCGCAGCGATGCCGGGCGTTGCGATTTGGTAATCGATCCTCCACCCCACATTATTGGCCCACGCTTGGCCACGGTTGCTCCACCATGTGTAGCACTCGGCAGTGGTGTCAGGATGCAGACTACGGTACACATCTACCCAACCCATTTCGCTTAGCACCTTGGTCATCCAAGCGCGTTCTTCAGGCAAGAAGCCGGAGTTCTTTTGATTGCCTTTCCAGTTTTTCAGGTCAATCTCTTGGTGCGCAATGTTCCAGTCGCCACAGATAATGAACTCACGACCTGTTTCAGTGCGTTCCTTCATCAAGGCATTCATCCATGCCTCAAAAGTCTCTAGGAAGCGGTATTTGGCGTCTTGGCGAATATCGCCACTGGTACCAGAGGGCAGGTAGGCACTGACCAAGCTCATATTGCTGAAATCAGCACGAATCACACGGCCTTCTGGGTCAAACTCATCACAGCCCATGCCCTCACATACTTTTTCTGCTGGGCTATTGAGGTAAAAACCCACACCACTGTAGCCTTTACGCTCGGCCAGATTGAAGTGGCCGGTATAGCCCTCAGGATGGCGCATGGCGGCAGTTAGATCTTGGTCTTGGATGCGAACCTCTTGCATGGCTACCATGTCGGGAGCATAGCTCTTTAACCAGGCAGGTAGCTCTTTACGGAAGGCGGCACGAATGCCGTTTAGGTTGAGGCTAGTGATTTTCAGCAACGAAACTTCTCCATTGTTAGTGTGTGGCGATGGGCGCAGCGTAGGGGAGTGTCGGCGTAGGCATATGCTTACGTACAAATTCAGCGCGCTCAATCGCTTTTGCAGAGGACATAGTTAAATGTTGAATCAATGCCTCTTTAGCGGCAGCGAGATCGCCATTAGCTACGTATTGTATAACCTGTAGATGGTCTGAGAGAAAGGGGTCACGTGTGGGCATAGGTGCAGCAGCGCCTAATACGTGTTTGCTTAGTGTCAGAATACTGCGCGTACGTTTAAGGCTGTCTAGCAAGGGTTGGTTTGGGCAGTACGACAGCAAGGTCACGTGTAGGTCAATCTCTAGGTTATCCATGGTTTTTCTATTCAGTTTTGGATAACGCTTCATGGCTTGTTCCAAACGTTGATTCATTTTTTGTAATAGCTCGTTTGGGGCATGCAGAGCGGCTGATTCCAGCGCTGCAGGTTCTAACAATATACGTAGCTCGTACAAGTGTGTCATGCGCTCGCGGTTCAGGGGGATGACATTCCAACGTTGACGCTCGTCCTTAGTAATTAACCCCAGACTTTCCAGACGCTGTAAGGCTTCACGTGCAGCCATACGGCCTACGCCAAAATGGCGTGCCAGCTCCAATTCGTTTAACCGAAATGCATCAAAAATGGATAGATGCACCACGTCTTGCTCAACTTCGTTATAGATGGTTTCCCAGCTACGGGCTTTTCGCACGGATGGGTCTAGCTCGTGCAACCCTAGCATTTCGGCAGTGAGATTAAGACGTTTAGGCGTGCTAGTAGCAGGCCCTGCTAGCACACCGCGTCCCTCGAATTTACTGACTAATCCTTGTTGCAGTAGGGCTTGTAAGGCTTGTCGTACTGGGGTGCGAGTAATGCGCATCAGCTCTGCAATATGACCTTCGAGTAAAACAGTGCCAACAGGAATGCTTTCCTGCTTGAGGGCAAGAGTAAGCAATTGCGTTACACGCACATATAAAGGGGTGTCTTGTTCTGCGTCAGTTACAGAGGTCATGTCGATGAGCATAGCAACGAGTGGTAAGGGGAATGTAGCAGAAGAATGCTAGTTCACAAATTCCTAGGGAAAACCATGCATGATTTCTGTTAACAATGGTCATTATAATGGATATCGTCAGCATTGGTCATTATGGTGACGATTGGTCTCCACGTAATAAAAACTTAATGAAAAAATTAGTTGGTAATTATGGGTTACGAATTTGATTTTAGTTTTTTGAGTAGTTACTGGCCAGAATTGGTGCACGGCGCGTTATTAACTTTGCGTATGTCTATTTCTACAATTGTACTGGGTTTTTTTGTAGGGATAATGATTGCAGTTTCTAGGGTATACGGAACACCACTGCTCAAGTTTATAGTTGGTTTTTATATAGATGTTATCCGAAATACACCATTAGTAATTCAAGCATTTTGGTTGTTTTTTGGTTTGGCATCATTGCAAATAAGAGTACCTGCTTTAACTGCTGCAATTATAGCGTTGGTGATTAATGTTTCGGCTTATACATCAGAAATTATTCGTGCCGGAATAGAGTCTATCCCAAAGGGGCAGGTAGAGGCGGCTTCTTGTTTGGGGATGTCGCGTTGGAAGGTTTTACGTTTAATCATCCTTCCGCAAGCAATAGAGCGCATGTATCCCGCATTAATTAGTCAGTTTGTCTTGATGATGTTAGCTACATCCATCATGTCTCAAATCTCTGTAGAAGAACTCACAGCGGCTGGGTATGGGATCCAATCTACGACTTTTCGTGGTTTTGAAATCTACATCGTGATTGCGGTGATTTATCTCGTCATGTCATGGCTGCTGCGTACCTGTATGGAAGGTATAGCGAATATGTCGTTTACGAGACGCCGTAAGTTAAAGACCACCTTGTGAGTGCAGGAGAACACCATGATTTTTGGCATTACCACAGCACAACTACTCTTCATTCTTAAAGGTGCTGGCTGGACCTTAGTGTTGTCAATGATGGGGTTTATAGGAGGGTTTGTAGTAGGTTTGCCCGCAGCGCTGATGCTTAGCCGAGGGAGCTGGTGGATGCGTAAAGTAGCTGGCTTATATGTGAAATTGATCCAAGGTATACCGCTGCCAGTAGTAATGTTTCTTTGTTATTTTGGTATCAGTATTGCGGGCTTCAATATGTCCTCGTTGGTGGCGGCAGCGATGGCAATGACTCTGTACTCCAGTGCTTACTTAGGTGAGATATGGAGAGGGTGCATAGAATCCGTTCCTCGTACACAGTGGGAGGCAGCGGAGTGTTTAGCGCTGAATTCACGACAACGAGTGTTGCATATTGTTCTGCCGCAGGCTGTAAAAATTTCTATTGCACCAACGGTAGGGTTTATGGTGCAGATTATTAAGAATTCTTCTTATGCCGTAGTAATTGGTTTTTTTGATTTAACCTATTCTGCGAAAGTTGTTAATAATTCTACTTTTGAGCCTTTTGTGGTTTTTCCCGAGCCACTGCGACCAATTAAGGCCACCACATTACCTTTAGGTACCTGAAAACTCACTCCTTTAAGTATTTCAACATCACCAAATGATTTGCACACTTTATTAAAATCCACAAT
>SRSN01000095.1 GCA_004791645.1 Alcaligenaceae bacterium 429 | reverse complement strand
GTATTTTGGGGAACAGCGAGTGAGACAGCCGGCCAAATTGTAGGGCCTAAAAAAGCAGGTCAGGCCGTATCGCGTGTGTACCTAGGTATTTCGGCGGCATTACTGTTCGGTATTCCGCTAGGCACTGTAGCGGCTACCCATTTTGGATGGCGCAGCACTTTTTGCTTGTTGTCTGGGTTATCGCTAGTCATGGCGATTGCCTTAGCTGTTTTCATGCCTAGGGTGGCACAACCTGCTAGATTACGTATGACAGAGCAACTGCGTATCTTGCAGGACAAACGGTTTTTACTGCAAATCTTATTGTCGGTGCTCGTGTTTACCGCCATGTTCACGGCCTATACCTATTTAGCTGACTTTCTGGAAACTATCGCTAAGGTGGATGCTGTACACGTAGGATGGTGGCTAATGGGCTTTGGTGCGGTCGGTTTGGTAGGAAACTGGTTAGGAGGGCGTTATGTGGATCGCAACCCTCTGGGCGCCACCATCGTTTGTGTGGCTGTACTGGGGCTAGGAATGCTAAGTAGTGTGTCTATGGTGTCTTCATACGTAGGGTTAGCGGGGGCATTGGCAATATGGGGTATTGCCTACACGGCACTATTTCCTATTTGTCAGGTGAGGGTGATGAAGGCCGCATCGCATGCACAAGCCTTGGCTGGTACTCTCAATGTGTCTGCGGCGAACGCAGGTACTGGTTTGGGAGCGATGATAGGCGGGCTAGTAATCCCTGCTTTTGGAGTGCAATACATTAGCTACGTAGCGACAGTGATTGCATTGGTCGCTGTGCTAGTCGCTATCAGCATGCTAAAACGTTGATCACAACCTGCTACATTTATCGATGAAGTCATTGCTTTACAATGGCGGCGTGTAGTCAGCGGTGTGGCTGTTAAAGGCGATACCGTTGCTCCTTTTTCACGATGTGATTTCATTTCCTCTTATGCAAACTCTAGTACGTACCTTGCTGGCCTTACTTGTTGCTGTCGCCCTCAGTGTGGTGGTGGCAGGTTTGTTTTTGCCTGTGGTTAGCGTATTTCAAGGGCCAGAGTTTAGTTGCCTGAATGAGGGCATAGGCGTGTGCTTCTCGTGGATTCCTATGAGTGCTCTATTGTATGGGCCTCTGTTTGTCATAGTGGGAGCAGTGGTAGGTACACCTGTGTTGCTGATGCTGTGGGCATGGCGTCAATAGCGGGGTATCACAACGCAAGAACGTCATGAATTTCCAGTAGTATGCGGCTGTTATTAAATTAGGATGCGGTCATGGCGTATACCTCAGAGGCTGATAAAAGTGCGTGGGTAGTGTTCTGGGCTTTTCTACGACTGGGGCTCACCTCTTTTGGCGGACCAGTAGCGCATTTGGGTTATTTTCATGCTGAGTTTGTAGGCAAACGGCGTTGGCTAAGTGAGCGCAGCTATGTAGATCTGGTGGCGTTATGCCAATTCTTACCCGGCCCTGCTAGTAGCCAAGTGGGCATGGCTATAGGGTTGAGCAGAGCAGGCTATGCAGGAGCATTGGCTGCGTGGTTGGGTTTTACGTTGCCCTCGGCATTGGTCTTAATTCTGTTTGCCATAGGGCTCACTCAGTTTGGGCATGTGGTGCCAGCAGGGGTATTACATGGCTTGAAAATTGTGGCGGTAGCCGTGGTAGCCCAAGCAGTGTGGGGTATGGCGCGCACATTATGCGCAGGTGCATTACGTATCACGATCATGGTGGCGTCCAGTTGTGTGGCGTTATGGTTGCCCTTCGCTTTTATACAAGTAGCGATCATTGCTGTGGCCGCAGTACTGGGGCTGTGGTTGTGCAAGCCGTTGTCGCGTTCTGTGCCTGATGTGCTGCCGTTGGGGATCACACCACGCGCTGGTGGTGCGTGGCTACTTCTATTTCTTGTGCTATTACTGGGCTTGCCGTTGTTGGCGTGGCTCTGGCCTACCACACCATTCTTGATGCTAGTAGACGCATTTTATAGAGCAGGATCGCTGGTGTTTGGCGGCGGCCACGTGGTGCTGCCCTTGCTGCAAACTGAAGTGGTCTCTACTGGTTGGCTAAGCAACGAAACTTTCGTGGCTGGCTATGGGGCAACTCAAGCTGTGCCCGGACCATTGTTCACCTTTGCCGCCTTTTTGGGCGCAGCGATGAATGGTTGGTTAGGTGGCGTGATTGCACTTATCTCTATTTTTATTCCGTCATTTTTGCTGATTGTTGGCGCATTACCATTTTGGGAAAAATGGCGACGCAGCACGGCTGCTCAAGCTGCGTTGATGGCTGTTAATGCGGCTGTAGTGGGTTTGTTAGTGGCCGCGTTTTGCGATCCAGTATGGACCAGCGCTATACATACTCCCTATGATTTTGCATTCGCTCTGCTGGCTTTGGTGGCATTGATGTATTGGAAATTACCGCCCTGGTTAGTGGTGCTAGGTTGTGGTGTTGTGGCTGGGGTCCTAAGCGCGTGGTAGGGCAGCACGCTAGAACACGATGCATGCGATGACTGGATGCGCATCAGTATTGCGAGTAGGCATAAAAAAGTCCGTATGAATCACCATACGGACTTTTTTGTAGCAAGTGCTAGCTATAGATTAGAGCTGCTTGGTTTGTTCGCTTTCAACCACCATATCCAGAATATCTACATATTTGGACGCATCAGCAGGCACGTTTTGGCGTGTGTAGCGGTTGATGCGCAAGACATTACGAATACCGGGTTGGTGTTCGTAGCCTTGAATATCACCGTAGTAATAGCCCCAGTCGCCTGTTTTGGTTTTGATACCGTTACTGTCATACGTGATTTCACGCACTTTCAAGCACTGGTAGTTCGGGATCATGGCATGCGAGCATGCTTCGCGCTGTGGTGCGACTTCCAGGAAAATACGCTCAGGCTCACCGCCGTATAGCGTTTCAGGAGTGGGTTCGCCTTGCATCAGCCATTTGGCGCCATCAGCAAAGGTGAGTGTCAGTGTGGGGTTGGCATCGTTAGCGTTAATTGCCCATTGGCTAACTGTAGGCAAAAGTTGGCCAACTTCATGCTCAAAACTCATCAGTTTTTGGTCCGAGCACATTTTCATGGTGGAGGCAGGGTTGCTAACGGAAATATGTGAACCGTTGACGTTGTAGCCGCCATTCATCAAGTTACATAGCCCTTCTACCGAGACTTGGTTGTCCGCAAAATGCAGCACAATGGGGGAGCCGTTGATGCCAGCAGGGGCAGCTTGTGGTTTTTGCCCTTTCGCCGCTACAGATTCCAACGTCCAGTTGTAGGCTTGAAGTGTCGTTTCGGTGGTCATCGAAGATTGCTGTGCAGAGTCAGTGTTAGCAGAAGGGGAGCTAGAGCAAGCTGCTAAGCCCATCATGGCAACAAAACCAGCAGTTAGCGCAAATTTTTTCTTCATAGTCTTTCCTTATTCAGCGAGGCAAAGCGAGAGTTTCGCGAAACGTAGACTTGCATTGTCAGTCCATAGCGCTGTGATGGCAAGTTTGCTTAACGATCTCTTACATTACAGGCTGTTGGGGTTGGCGCTGTAAATGATGTCAGCCAGCGAGGAAGTCATCACTACGGCGAAACAGAGGTAGAGGCCGTATTGGTCTTTAAAG
The DNA here is from genome assembly GCA_004791645.1 of Alcaligenaceae bacterium 429. Lineage (GTDB taxonomy): Bacteria > Pseudomonadota > Gammaproteobacteria > Burkholderiales > Burkholderiaceae_B > Paenalcaligenes. The sequence goes on along the minus strand of SRSN01000095.1, from coordinate 9,204 downwards.
AAGACTAAGGCTATGGTTGCCGTAGTGCTGTAGAACACGGCATGACTACTCTATATAGAGAGAGGGGCGTAGAAATCGCTCCCCTTTGTGTTTTGGCCTAGACTTAGGCGGGCGGTGATGTACGGTATTTAGAGCACTTTGCAGCCAGCAGGCAGCTCTGCCTGTTTCACATAGCGGCGTATTTCATCAGCCAATGCCGTAGCCGCCGGAGTAGGGGCATGGTCTTGGGGAAACATCAGGCACAAGGTACGCACCAGTTTGGGTGATCGCAATAATGAAAATGACAAGCCAGGAACCAATACACGCTGAGCCGCTAACGAGGGCATGAGGGCAATGGCTAAACCGCTTTGTACGATAGCAGCTTGCGAGGTAGTACTAGAGGCTTCGTAGAAAGGGGCAGAGACTTCGATTGGCAGATCGGGCCTAGATTGCAGCACGGCCATAATTCCGGTTTCATCAATCACACCTACTAGCTTACGGTTTTGCAGGGTTTTCCAACCGACACTGTTACGCGCATCAGGGTGTATATGTGTGTCATCAGTACGGTAGAGCACGCCGAACTGATCCTCCAGTAGCGGCTCACTTTCCAAACCATGCATATCCGCCCATCTACTGGTTAAGCCAAAATCCACTTCACCCGCTACAACTTGACGCTGAATAGGCCCCGAGTTGGCATCACGTAAGTACAAACGTACGCCAGGGTAGTGTTCTGAAAACACAGCAGCAGCTGGTGCGATCAAATCGGTAATGGCTGATGGGGCGGCCGATACGCTGACACGTCCGCTTTTCAAGGCCCCGTAGCGCATCACGTCATCAATAGCGCCATCGAAATCAGCCAAAAGACGTGTAATTCTAGGTAAAAACTCTTTGCCAATAGGGGAAAGTACTACCCTACGGCTTGTGCGTATAAAAAGGGGTATTTCTAGGGCTGTTTCTAGCTGCTGAATGAGCCCCGTAACCGACGACTGAGTTTGGAATAAACGGCGTGCCGCCCGTGTGAAACTCGCCTCTTGGGCTACGGCAACAAAGGCATTCAAGTGCTTTAACGTGATGTGTTTGGGAAGTCTATTCATCTCAATTTGTGATTGATCGATTAACTTAAACAATTTTTCATATCAATAATCCTTTTGGATAATACGCCAAACTCCCGTTATTTGGGGAGGTCTCAGGAGTAAAGAATGCAACAGGACGACCGCCGGTTAGACGTCAAAATCGCAAATGGTTGGATTATTGATGGAACCGCTACCCCGCGCCAACAAGGTGATGTGGGTATTCGTGCCGGGCGTGTAGTGGCTCTAGGTGATTTGAGTGACTGGACAGCTGACACCACAATTGATGCTACTGCAAAAGTCGTAGCACCTGGGTTTATTGATACACATGGTCACGATGATTTGATGTTTATCGAGAAGCCCGCTCTAGATTGGAAAACCAGCCAAGGTATTACCTCGGTAGTCGTAGGTAATTGCGGCGTGAGTGCATTTCCTGCACCGTTGCCAGGTAACCATGCTGCGGCGTTGGCCCTGTTGGGCGATTCTCCGCTGTTTGACAGCATGACGGACTACACACAAGCCGTACAAAAGCTTAGCCCTATGATCAACGTTGCGGCGTTGGTAGGTCACGCCAACTTGCGTATGGCGGTGATGGCTGATCCTATGGCAACGCCCACAGAAGAAGAACAACAAGCGATGGAGCGTTTGCTGGATAACGCTTTGACGAGTGGTGCTGTAGGTTTTAGTACCGGTTTGGCGTATGAACCTGGTTGCATGGCTCAACCTAGTGAATTGGAAGGGTTAGCGGCGGTTGCAGCTAAGCATGGTTCTTTGCATACCAGCCATATTCGTAATGAAGGCGATACCGTAGAAGAGTCTGTTGAAGAGGTATTGTCTGTAGGTAGAGACAGCCAGTGTGCCACCTTGGTGTCCCACCATAAATGCATGTTGCCCGCTAACTGGGGCCGTAGTCGCCATACGCTGGCGAACATTGATCGTGCACGTGCCGAAGGCATGGAAGCTACGTTGGATATCTACCCGTACTCGGGCAGTTCCACCATCTTGATTCCTGAGCGCGCCCACACTATTGATCGTATTCGTATCACTTGGTCAGAACCACACCCTGAGTGCAACGGCATGGATTTGTCCGACGTTGCAGAGCAGTGGGGATGCGACCGTGAAACGGCTGCCCGTAAATTGCTGCCTGCCGGTGCTATCTATTTTGCAATGGATGAGTCCGAAGTACACCGTATTTTCAGTCATCCATGCTGCATGGTGGGTTCTGACGGTTTACCAGCAGATGCGCAGCCGCACCCACGTTTGTGGGGGAGCTTTACACGCATTTTAGGACCTTATGTGCGTGAAGCTGGATTGATGCCGTTGGAACAAGCTGTCGCCAAAATGACAGCCTTACCCGCATCGGTATTTGGCCTGAAAGACCGTGGCGTACTTCAAGAGGGTGCGTGGGCCGATGTGGTGGTTTTCGATCCGGAAACCGTCACAGACTGCGCAACCTGGGAGCAGCCAACACTGCCTTCAGAGGGTGTGGAAGCTGTATTTGTGAATGGCGTACAGGTGTTTCCTCAGGCGCCAGCACAACGACCTGGTCAGGTGTTGAACCGGGCCTTTGCCGCCAAAGCAAAAAGTGTGGAACAAGGCAGTTCATCGCCATCGTTCTAATTTCATTATCTAGTCATGATCTGTGATGTTTTTACACGCGTGATCATGACTGTCAGCATCACAATAGGAACGGTACAGATTAACAAGCCGCTCCCGAAGGACAGTTAAGGAGACCCCATGACCTTCACGCAACAACCCACTGGCAAGCGCAATGCCGCGATGCTGGTGTACATACTGGGGCTAGCAATAGCTCTGTACACACACTTCTACATGCCTGGTGAAACTTCCTTGTGGGGTTTGACGCCAGTAGTCGTGTTTGCCGTCATCGCCTTGTTGGGTGTTGACATCGTATTGGCGACCATCGGTGCGATTGTGCTGGGCGCTATTATGACCAGCACCACGCCCATTGCGATGGGTAAATTGCTGGCTGACTCACTGGGTTCATTTATTGCCGTAGTGGGTTTGATCATTGTTTTGGGCGCTGGGGTAGGTGAAGTAGCCGCCCGAACAGGTGCTGCGGAACAGCTGGTGCGCGCCATTGTGAAGCGTATTGGTTTGTCTAACCCAGTGCGTGTACGTTTGGGGATCATGGTCGCGTCTACGCTGATCTGTGGTGCTCTGGGTACGTTAGCTGGTGGTAACGCCATTATTGCGGCTGTTGTGATCCCTATCGCTGCAGCGGTGCGTTTGTCTCCACCTGCAGTAGCAGCATTGTTTCAGAGCGCGGGTTCCGCTGGTCTGGTGTTGGGGCCATTTACCCCTAACGTTGTGACGGTGACTGGTTTGACTGGCTTGAGCTACGGCGACTACTTGATGGTTGCTGGTCTGCCTATGGCGGCTGCCACATTGCTGACTGGTTGGTTCATGTCTGGTCGCATCCAGAAAATGACAGCAGACGACTTCCAATACGAAGAAGCAGCAAAAGGTGCAGCAGCATTTGATATCAATGCTAAGGCTTCTCCTAAAGCTGTTCGCGCAGCATGGGGTTTCTGCTTGACCATCATCACATTGGCTGTAGTAGGTGTGTTGGCTAAAGCGGGTTTTGCGTTTGCGATTATCGTGATGGTGTCGTTGGGTGCAGTAACCGGTTTGGCCGGCGGCTTGAACCCACGTGAAATTTTGGAAGCTATGTACAAAGGTGCAGGCAAGCTGATCTGGATTTTCTTCCTGTTCTGGCTGTTCAACCCTGTGTTGGTGCTGGTAGATCAGTTGAATGCGTACCACGCGTTGTTGGATGCTGTTCAGCCGTACCTGATCGGTGTGAGTGGTGCTGCACTATGTATGATTATTGTGGGCTTTAACGTGATTGGTCACATCCCCGGTGCAGCCGTGGCGCAGATGACCTTTACCGCCAAAATCTTTGGCCCTGTGTTAGCAGCAGCCGGCGTAGGCCCAGCAGCCACTACTGCGGTGATTTTGGGTAGTTCTCAGATTGACTGGTTTGGTCCTTTCCCATCGTCTGACATGTTTGGTCAGATGGGCTTGGCACGATCCACACAACTTAAATACATGCTCTATAACGGTTGGGCAGTCATGGCGATCAACTTGTTGATGTTCGCTGGCTTGTTCATGATTCTAGAGTAAGAAGCGAGGCGTAACGATGTTTACTTTGGGTAGCGAAACACTGGATGTGCAGGAAGTACGTCTGCAACTAGAGAGTAGCCTGACACCATTGTTGGAAAAAGAGCCTGCACGCATTTCTATGGCGGTGCGGACTCTGGATGGCGTTAGCCTGTTTGATTGGCATGTACAGCGCGCGATGCCGTCTGCCAGCTTAATCAAGGTACCCATGTTGCTTTGTTTGCTGGAAGAAGTGGCCAAGGGGCGTGTGAGCTTGGACGATGTTCGCGCTTTGCCTGACAGCAATCGTGCAGGTGGTACAGGAATTTTGAGCCAATTACCTGGCGTGCAGGCGTTAAGCCTGCGCGAACTGGCGCATTTGATGATTGTGCTGAGCGATAACGTCGCGACCAACGCCTTGATTGATGTCTTGGGTATGGACCGCATTAATCAGTGGTGCCGTCAGGCTGGCTTGGCGTACACCGAGCTGCAACGCCACATGATGGATGCGCAAGCACGTGCACAAGGCAAAGATAACTGGACCAGTGCTGCCGATGCGTGCACGACCTTGTTGTACTTGCTGCAGTCGCCTGTGTTGCCAGAAGCCCTGCGTCAGGAAGGTTTGCAAATGTTGGCCGATCAGCGCGAGCGCGGTCACTTTGCGGCTATATTGCCTGCCGACGTAGAACTGGCCCATAAAACAGGCTCTTTGCCTGGCTTGCGTCACGACGCCGGCATCATGACCGTAGGCAAACGTAGCGTGGTATTGGCTGTGTTGGCTGATGGTTTTACGGATGCGCGCACTAGCTCCACTTTGTATGGTGGTGAAGGTGCGGCTGTGCTGTCCAAGCTGGCAGCAACCGTGGCTGATGTACTTAGAGCCTGAGATTGTAGTAATGATGAATTACCCGGCTTGCAGGATTGAGCCGGGTCTAAAAATAAGGAATAGCCATGACAACAACACGCGTCGCACTGGTTCAGGTCGATAGTGGGCGAGATCGTGAGGCCAATCTGGTTGAGCTAGAGCGTTGGGTGCTAGCGGCAGCCAACGACGGTGCCAAGTTGATCATTACACCAGAGTACAGTGATGTGCGCGGTGACAAAGAGTGGGTGAGTGCGCAGGCAACACCTATTCCTGGCATGGTCACAGAACGTTTCGCTGCATTGGCACGTCAAACAGGTGCGTGGATACAGTTGGGTTCTATGCACGAAAAAGGTGCTGATGGCCAACGTCTAGGTAACACCAGTGTAGTGTTTTCGCCAGATGGCAGCATTGCTGCTACCTATAGAAAAATGCACTTGTATGACGCTGTGGTTAATGGCGTGACGTATCGTGAATCGGACGAGTTTTGTCACGGCGAGCATCTGCAAAACGTACAAATCGGTGATCTAAATTTAGGGTTGAGTATTTGCTACGACATGCGTTTTGCAGAGCTTTTCCGTACGCTTCGTGCGCGCGGTGCGAACGTGTTGGTGGTTCCTGCTGCTTTCAATGTACATACTGGCAGAGATCATTGGGAAGTGTTGTTGCGCGCCCGTGCAATCGAAAATCAGTGTTACGTGTTGGCCGCAGCACAAATTGGTGGGCCAGGCCCAGCCATGCCGTGTTTAGGTCGCAGCATGATTATTGATCCTTGGGGCACCGTTCTGGCATGTATGCCAGATCAGTCTGGCTATATCTGTGCAGACATTGATCCTGCTCGTGTAGCCCGTCTGCGTGAGTCGTTGCCTGCTTGGGATCACCGCCGTGGTGATTTGTACCCAATTCAGCAGTAAACAGATAGTGGAGTAAAGGATGACTGAAGCAACCAATGCCGTTTTTGAGTTTCATGCAGGGACTAGCCCTTTGCTGATTTCCATGCCGCACGTGGGCACGTATGTGCCAGACGACGTGTTGGCGCGCATGAGTCCGGAAGCCCGTCAGCTGCAAGACACTGACTGGCATTTGCCACGCTTATACGCATGTGCCCGTGAGTTGGGCGCTTCCATCCTAATTGCTAAGTACTCCCGTTATGTGGTGGACCAGAACCGTCCGCCCGATAACGCCAGTTTGTATCCGGGGCAAAGCGTTACTGGCTTATGCCCGTTGGATACTTTTGGTGATGAGCCGTTGTATCAGCCAGGTGCCGAGCCAAACGATGCAGAAGTTGCTGCACGACGCGAAGCGATTTGGCGCCCTTATCACCAGCAATTGCAGCAAGAACTTGAGCGTTTGCATGCCCAGTTTGGTCGTGTAGTGCTGTGGGATGCGCATTCTATTCGCTCTATTGTGCCTAGGTTTTTTGAGGGAAAACTACCCGACCTGAACTTTGGTACAGCTGATGGTGCTAGTTGTGATCCAGAATTAGCACAACGCTTGCTGCGTGTAGCGCAGCAAGATGAACGCTATAGCAGTGTTCTGAATGGCCGCTTTAAAGGTGGTTATATCACCAGAAACTATGGCAACCCAGCCAGAAATATCCACGCGGTACAGCTGGAAATGGCGCAGTGTTGCTACATGGAAGAAAAGTGGCCGTTTGAGTATCAAGAAGAAGTTGCCGTGAATGTGCAACCCTTAATCAAGTCACTGTTGAACGAAGCACTAGCCTTTGCTCAGGACAAGCGCGATTAAGCAATCCCTTGCCACAACAAGTTTGCACCCCTGACGGGGTGCTTTTTTTTGGCTGTGTGAGTGCTAAATGGTCTAGCTATGTATTGAAAAGTGGTAGATCAAAGTAGACCATTATGTCGTTATAAAAGAAGCTCTGCTGTTTTTATTCTTTTAGGTGCTGGAGCTACACATGTCTACAGCGACATATTCTTCCTCTTTTTCTTGGCGCGACTGGGTGCATCCAGTGGTAGCCGGTTTGATTTCCGTGTTGGTGAACTATGGGGGTACCTTTATTTTGGTGTTTCAAGCCGCCAAGGTGGCTGGCTTAAGCCCTGAGCTCACAGCGTCTTGGGTGTGGTCAGTATCTATAGGGGTGGGGGTGACGGGTCTAGTCCTAAGTTGGCGCACCAAAGTACCGGTTATCACAGCGTGGTCTACGCCTGCTGCGGCCTTCTTGGTGACGGCTCTAGCTACTACCCCTTATGAGCAGGCAGTAGGCGCCTACGTGATCTCTGCTGCCTTGTTTGTGCTGTTGGGCTTGTCAGGCTGGTTCGAGCGATTGATACGCTGGATTCCGCCTGGTATTGCGGCGGGTTTGTTGGCGGGTATTTTGCTGCAGTTCGGCATACAAGCCTTTGGTGGCATGAGTGTGGACCCATGGCTAGTGGGCACTTTGGTCGTCGCTTACGTGCTTCTGAAGCGGTTTACAGCACGGTATGCGGTGGTGGGGTTGTTGGTGCTAGGGCTAGGTTTGTTGTTTGTGCTGGATAGGGTAGAACTGCAAGGAGTAAGCCTGCAGTTTGCGACGCCCGTATTCACAATGCCTGCTTTCTCGGTCAATGCACTGTTAAGTGTGGCCTTGCCACTCTTTTTGATCACGCTGACGGGGCAATACATGCCGGGTATGTTGGTATTGCGTAATGATGGTTATCACACCAAGGCTAGCCCTATAGTCAGCATGACCGGTTTTGGTTCGTTACTGATGGCTCCATTTGGTTCGCACGCTTTTAATCTGGCTGCCATTACTGCCGCCATCTGTACAGGGCCAGAAGCACACGAGAACCCTTCTAAACGCTGGATAGCAGGGGTGGCTGCCGGTATTTTCTATATATTGGTGGGTGTGTTTGGTGTGACGTTGGCTGCCGTATTCATGGCCTTGCCAGCTACCTTCATTACGACATTAGCTGGGTTGGCGTTATTGGGTACCATTGGCGGTAGTTTGGCCAGTGCGTTGGCGGAACCTAAAACACGGGAAGCATCGCTCATCACCTTTTTAGCTGCAGCTGCCAACATTCAATTCTTGGGCATAGGTGGGGCGTTTTGGGGACTGGTGATAGGCCTGTTCGCGCATGTTGTATTGCATGTGCCATTTAGACGTTCACACTGATGTAGAGGCAGCAGCATCCGTCCACGTACAAGCATAAAAAATCCCATCATGTAGTTGTTACATGATGGGAGAGGATAAAAGATTTTAAATGGAAATTACGGGTAGAAAGTGGAAACTACCGCTAAACCCGCTGGAATAGAAATTAGGGCACAAAAAGTACTAATTACAACAGTAGAAGCCGATTCATCCATATATGCTTTATTGCCAACGGCTAATGCAGGAACGGCAGTAGCGGTAGGAATAACCCCAATCAAAAATGCCGAGGCTAATAGTTCTCCGCGTAATCCTAGGGCAATCCCTACCCCAAGAATTAAAAGCGCTTGTACGATGTTCTTTACCACCACGTTAAAGATAATCTCTTTGTTCAGCGAGAACTTGGATTTCGAAATAAATAAACCCAAGAAGAACAGCGCTACACCGCCCGCCGTTTTACCCAGCTCGTTAATGGAGGAGCTAAGGATTTCGGGCAAACGCACACCGCACACGGCCAGTACCGCGCCTAAGATAGGCAGGATGACTAAGGGTTGGGATACCGCTTTTGCTAAGGCTTTGGCAGGGCTGGTGCCCGCAGCACCGCCACCTAACAAGGCCAATGCCAACGGCAGAATCAGAACGGTGTAAATCAGGTTACCAATTACCATGGCGATCAAGCCGGATGAACCCACTGCAGCGATCAGCACTGGTGGCCCGCAGTACGCCATATCAGGGAACGACACTGCCAGCGCTTGCATGGTGGCATCGGCCTTGTTGTGTTTGAACATCACGCGGCCAGCAATGTAGCCCAATATGTAGGTAACAACTAAACCTACCGCTAATGCGAGTGCGTAATCAATATTCAGAATATTTTTTGGCGATGAACTAAGAGCCGCCAAAAATAGTGCCAAGGGCAGGGCGATTTTTACTACGTAATCAGCAAAAGCCTGCGAGTAGTCTTGTTTTACAAAACCTGTTTTCCCGCATCCCCAACCAACCGCTATGCCCAGTGTGATTGGGCCTAACGCCTCCAAAATGGTGTGCACTAACATATTTTTATGATCCTATTCCAAACGAGTTTGTTA
>SRSN01000094.1 GCA_004791645.1 Alcaligenaceae bacterium 429 | reverse complement strand
TTAAAAAAACAGTCTTTATTTAAAACCCATATAGCCGGAACCACAGTCAAGCCTGTACACGCCTGCTCGCGCGAGGCTATAGATTGCGATACAATCCTCTGTATTCACTCAGGTTGTCGCCGTTATCACTGATTTGCAGCTGTTACACTAGACCAACCATTGCGCGTTCCAAATCTTTACAGATGTAACCGGATTGCTATTGTCTTGTTATTCATGTAACTGTTTACAGTAACCTGCGCCATTTAACTTTTATTGCGCGACTTACTGAAGTAAAACCTTCAACACTCATTTGTTTTTATTTCTCCTGTCATTCAGATCTTCATCTGGGTACTTAGAAAAGGAGTTTCCTATGCACGACCATTCCCAAAAAGGAAGTCTGACGCGCCGCCGTTTCTTGATGGTGTCCGCTGCTACAGCTGGTCTGGCTAATGTGCCTATGTCACTGCACGCCAAACCCGCTGACTTTCCGCCGCTAGATCAGTACACACCTGTCTATTTCACGCCTGAAGAGTGGGCGTTCATCTTGGCTGCTACCGCCCGCCTGATTCCTTCAGACGGCGACGGTCCAGGCGCGATAGAAACGCGTGTCCCACTGTTCTTAGACCAGCAATTGGCTGGCGATTATGGCAAGGCTGTGGACTGGTATATGGAAGGTCCTCACGATCCAGCCGCTGCACCACAATTGGGCTACCAAACTCCCTACAACCCTGCTCAGCTCTACCGCGAAGGTATTAAAGCTTTTGATGCATGGTGTGTAACCGAGCATGGCGCACTGTTTGCCAAGCTCACTACCGAACAACAAGACGCTGCACTGCAAGCGCTACAAGATAACAAAGTGGGTCTTGAGCCTGAATTGCGCGACTTCTTCACCTTGCTGTTGGGGAACACCAAAGAGGGTTATTTTGCTGACCCCATGTATGGTGGTAACCAAGGTATGCAAGCGTGGAGCTACATCGGCTTCCCAGGTGCTCGCGCCAGCTTCAAAGAATGGGCTGACCAGTACAACGTCCGTTACCCACTGGGACCGGTTTCAATTTCTGGAGAGAGGGCATAACCATGGCACGCACAGCACCCAAAAAAGATGTAGTAGTAGTTGGTCTGGGCTGGACCGGTGCCATTCTGTCTATGGAATTGGCTCAAGAAGGCTTGGAAGTTCTGGCCTTGGAACGTGGTGAAGACCGCGACACTGTACCCGGCTTTGAATACCCCAATGTGATTGATGAGCTGAAGTACGGCGTACGTTACGGCTTCATGCAACGCCCATCGCAATCCACCGTCACCGTGCGTCACGCCCCCGGCGAAAACGCCTTGCCGTACCGTATTTTGGGCTCCTTCTTGCCCGGTAACGGTGTAGGCGGCGCAGGTATGCACTGGAACGGCCACACATGGCGTCCACAGCCAGAAGAAATGCGTCTGCGTTCCTATACCATCGAGCGTTTTGGACGTAATGTCATCCCTGACGGCATGCAACTGGCCGACTACCCTCTGAGCTACGAAGAGCTAGAACCTTTCTTGGCACGCTTTGAAGGCGTAGCCGGTATTTCTGGCCAAGCAGGGAATATCAACGGCAAACTGATTCCTGGTGGGAACCCATTTGAAGGTCCTCGATCAGGCAATTACCCTATGCCTGCCATGCCGCACACCTACGATGCGGATCTGTTTACCCAAGCCACTAAAGCCATGGGCTACCACCCATTCCCGCTGCCAGGTTCTATTGCGTCACAGTCTTATGTGAACGAGTACGGCATGCAAATGGGCCCCTGTAACTTCTGTGGTTTCTGTGAACGCTTTGGTTGCTACAACTACTCCAAAGGTTCACCACAAACCTGTATTTTGGATGCGCTAAAACGCAAATCCAACTTCAGCTACAAAACACACTCCGAAGTGCTGCGCGTAGAGCTGGCTCCCGATGGCAAAACTGCTACCGGCGTGACCTATTTCGACCACGCTGCAGGCGAAGAAGTGTTCCAGCCAGCAGACTTGGTATTGCTCTGTGCCTACCAGTTGCACAACGTACACCTGTTGTTGTTGTCTGGCATTGGTAAGCCTTACAACCCCACCACAGGCGAAGGCGCAACAGGCCGTGGCTATGCTTACCAGATGACTGGCGGCACCACCTTGTTCTTCAAAGACAAAGAGTTCAACCCCTTCATCGGTACCGGCTCCAACAGCATGGTGATTGATGACTTTGGTGTGAACCAAATCGACTTTGCTAAAGAAGGCTTCGTAGGCGGTAGCTACATTACGGCCGGTACCTATAACGGCCAGCCTATTCGCTCTATGCCACTACCCGCCGGTACGCCGTCATGGGGTGGCGAATGGAAAAAATCCATTGGTGAATGGTACGGCCACGCTATGAGCATTGGTTCGCACGGTTCCTGTATGTCCTACCAAGATAACTACTTGGATCTGGATCCTACCTACAAAGACCAGTTCGGCCGCCCCTTGATGCGCATGACCTTCAACTGGAAAGCCAATGACATCCGCATGACACAATTCATGCGCGGCAAAATTGAAGAAATTGCCAAAACCATGAACCCCGATATCATGCAGTCTGGGTACAAAGCCGACGGTGCTATGTACGACGTACGCCCTTACCAAACCACACATAACGTGGGTGGTGCTGTGATGGGTGAGGATCCTAACTCCTCCGTAGTGAACCGTTACCTGCAAGCGCATGATGTGCATAACTTGTTCGTCATGGGCGCGGGTGCCTTCCCACAAAACTTGCAATACAACCCTACTGGGCTTGTAGGCGGGTTGGCATACTGGGCAGCGCACGCCTTGCGTAACGACTACCTGCGTAACCCACGCATTCTGGCCTAAGGGGAGGACTCATCATGAAAACGTTTATTCGTATAGTCCTAGCGCTGATCGTCATCGCCATTTTGGTGATTGCCGGTATGATCTGGATCCCTTCAGAACGTACACCAGCACAAGCCTTGGCTCCCGACAGTGAAGTCAGCGTGGCCCGTGGCGAATACATGATGCGTGCTGCGGACTGTATTGCGTGTCACACTGCCCCTGACGGCAAAGACTTTGCCGGTGGTCGTGCCATTCAAAGCCCGTTTGGCGTGATTTGGTCTACCAACATCACTCCTGACAAAGAAACAGGTATTGGTAACTACACCTTGGATGACTTCCGTGCCGCGTTGTACGACGGTCTAACCAAAGAGGGTGCTCACTTGTACCCAGCCATGCCCTATGAAAACTACCGCGTCATCAGTGAAGCGGATGTACAGTCCCTGTACAAGTACTTCATGGAAGCCGTACCGGCTGTGAACAACAAAGTGCCTGAAACTGACTTGGCGTTCCCATTCAACCAACGGTGGGGATTGCGTGCATGGAACTGGGTAGCTCTGAACCCCGTTGGTTTCCAAGCACCAACCGATGATCAGATGATCAATCGCGGTGCCTACTTGGTACAAGGTGCAGCCCACTGCGCTGCTTGTCACAGCCCTCGCACAATGTTCATGTCTCAAAAAGGCGCGAACGGTGACGATCCTGCTTTCTTGTCTGGTGGTGAAGTAGACGGTTGGAGTGCCCCAAGCTTGCATGGCCCCGACAGCGTTGCTGGTCAGTGGAGCACAGAGCAAATGGCACATTACTTGGCTACTGGCCGTAATGACTACGCAACGGCGGTAGGTGAAATGGCCTTGGTTGTCGGGGATTCGCTGCAATACCTGACCTCCGAAGACAACATGGCCATTGCGGCATACCTGAAGCACATCAGCGGTGGTAAAACACCCGAAGCTCCTGATGCTGCAAACCGCACTGTTACCGACACAGAAAAACTGCTGGCATCTGCAGATCCGTCTATGCCATTGGGACCAAGACTGTATCTGGATAACTGTTCCGGCTGTCACTTTGTGGATGGTCGTGGTGCTCCAGAAATCTTCCCAGCACTGGATGGCAACCTGATGGTTACTGCTGACTCGCCTAAAGGCCTGATCTACACCATTTTGCACGGTGCAGAACTGCCTTCAACTGAGTCTCGTCCTGCGCGTTTACGTATGCAAAGTTACGCATGGCGTTTGAGCGACGAAGAAGTTGCAGAATTGGCGACCTTTATTCGCCAAGGCTGGAACAACAAAGCGTCCGCTGTAACCGCGAGCGACGTAGCTCCCGTACGTTAAACCTGCCAGTCCTTACGCATAGTAAGGCCTAGCGGCGATACCACAACCGATAAGTGAGGCCTTTTCTGGGCAGCACTTATCGGTTTTTTAGATAATACGTCGCACAAAACGAGCATGCTAAACTGACAAATACCGCTACTACCCCGCTTTGGTAGCGCCATAAATGGCTTCTATTTTTGTGTATGAGCATTACACCCACACCGCTTTCCACCCCTAGTCATCTGGTCCTGATTGTTGAGGATGAGCCGGCTATTGCCAGCGTGTTAGAGGCCTATCTACGGCGTGATGGCATGCGCACATGCATGGCTGCCGACGGTATACAGGCGCTGCAACTGTTCAGAGACATGCGTCCTGACATGGTGCTGCTAGACATCAACTTACCGGGTGTAGATGGGCTAGATGTACTGCGCCATATACGAGCCGACGACCAAACCCCCGTCATTCTCGTCACCGCCTTAGCGGACGATGTGGATAAGTTGCTGGGGCTGCGCTTAGGGGCTGACGACTACGTAATCAAGCCTTTTAATCCTGCCGAAGTTGTGGCCCGAGTGAAAGCCGTATTACGTCGCGCCGCTAACGTGCAAACCGTGAGCGCCCCCATTCGTGTGGGCGACTTGGAAATAGACGAACAAGACCACGTCGCTCTGGTACATGTGGAAAACAAAGCCATACCACTGCCCTTAACACTCACTGAGTTCCGACTGTTAGCCTGTTTGGCCGCACAACCACGCCGCTGTTTCTCCCGCAGCTACCTTATTGAGCAATGTTTGCCTGAAAGTGATGCGCTGGAACGCGTGATTGATTCTCATATTTCCAAGCTGCGTCGTAAATTGCAGCAAGCCGGACAAGAGGATTTGATTGAAGCTGTGCGTGGCATCGGATACCGGCTATGGCAAGAAAGATAGACCGCATCTGGGTACGTTTTGGTATAGCTACTGCCGCCGTCATTTTATTCATGATGGCCTTGCTCACTACCAGCTTGCTGCTGTTCTGGCGTGGTGAATACAGCGACTTCTATCAACGCTTACCTCAAGACATACGCGTAGAGTTTGATGACCTCAGCGAACGCGGGTTGTCGGATAGCCCTCGTGCCATGCAAATTTACTCTGAATACTGGGTGGGCGACCCTATTAAAGGTGAACAGTTCTCACTGTTACTTACCCTGATTGCTGGTTTGCCCTTAGGGCTAGGCGCAAGCTTCTGGCTATCTAAGCTGGTCACACAGCCCTTAGGCTCTATGGCCGAAACGGCTAAGCGGGTCGCCGTGGGCGACTTCACAGTACGGGCCTTGCCTGGCCAAGCACGGGGCGAAATGGCTGATATGGTGCGCGACTTTAACCGCATGATCGACTCGCTAGAAAAGCTAGAGCGTGAACGCAGTGCCACCATTGCTTCGCTGTCGCACGAATTACGCACACCGCTCACCATTCTGAGCACACGCCTGCACGCCATTTGTGACGATGTAATCCCTGTTTCTCCTGAGGAACTACGCGGGCTCTTAGATCAATCCCTGCACTTAGGCCGGTTGGTGGACGATCTACACACCATTTCTATGGCTTTTGCGAATAGGCTGTCGCTGCACGAAGAGCCGCTGGATTTAGCTCAGTTTATTGATGCAGAATTAAATAACTACTCCGCCAGACTAGCCGAGCAAGGTATGGAGCTGGAACGCCGCATCCCCGATTCACTCGATGATGCGCTGGTGATGGTAGATCCCGATCGCATACGCCAAATTTTGTCTAACCTGTTGGAAAACTCCCTGCGCTATGCGCACTCTGGTCACTGGGTAGAAGTCGCCGTCACTAGCGACGATGAACGTGTCAGCCTACACGTCAGTGATGCAGGCCCAGGCCTACCCGATGCGTTACGCGACAATCCCTTTAAACGCTTCCCACACCCCACCGGCACGCATAAAGACGGGTCAGGCTTAGGACTGTCTATTGTGCAGGCCTTAGTAGAACGCCAAGGCGGTGAAGCACAAGGTGGCACATCGCAACGGGGTGGGGCGCGTTTCAGTATTCATTTCCCACGTAAAAACCACAGTACGAACGCCTGAGTCTACGCAGGATTTCAACCCTTCACGACCACCGTTGTAGCGCCACCAGTCGCTCCATCATTTCTCCATAAAACATGCATCACCACGCAACGTTGGTCTTTTACTATTAAGGTAGCCTTTGTGTGTCTTTGGCTGCCACGCCTACTTTCATCACCTTTGTACGTGTTCAGTTTGTCTTATTTTGCTACCCGCTTCAGCGTCTCTGCAGCACTCAGCCTGCTACTTGCAGGGTGTGTGACGCTCAATACGCCTGAACTGCCAACCGATACGCCCAGCTCTTGGTCTGAAACCACATCCAAGACTGCGCCAGCTATTGCCTTGCGCTCCTGGTGGCAATCGTTGCAAGACCCCACTCTGAACACGTTGATAGAAGAGGCTCTTACTGCCAATCTGGATATTGCCCAAGCGGCTAAACGCTTAGAAAGCGAGCGCTTGCTTGCTGGCCGTTGGCAGGCACCTTATCTGCCCTCCATTACCGCTGGTGTACGCCCCACACAAGACGTTGCCGCAACCGACATGTACTACCACGCCAGTTTAGACATGATGTGGGAACTTGGGCTATTCGGTGCTTTAGATAACTCTAAGTTGTCTGCCGGTGCACGCACATTGCAAGCTCAAGCTACCGAGCAGGGCATACGCGTTATGGTGGTCGCCGATGTAGTGCATCATTACCTAGATTTAGGTCTAAGCCAACAACAACAAAAATTGCTGCACACCCAATTGGCGGTAGATGAAGAAGCGCTAGCACTGGCACTCACGCGTCAACGCGCACACGTTGGTAACCCTGAAGAAAGTACCCAAGCACAAGTACGACTGGCCCAAACCCGCGCGACCCTAGCCATGGAGCGCGAAGCTGCTTCTCGCTCTGCTCGTGCGTTAGCCGTATTGCTAGGCCGTGATCAACCCGATGCGGCGTGGTCCACCATTCAGCGTCCTTTACAGGTACCGGTATTTTCGCTGGAAGAACTACCTGCAGACTTGCTGCGTACACGTCCTGACATACACATCGCCGAAGCCGCAGTGCTGCAGGCCGCTGCCCAAGTGGGTTTGGCTCATGCGGCACTGTACCCTCGTTTAAGTCTGGGTGGCTCATTTCTGTACGCCTACAACACTACACAAAACATGCGTACGAGTACCGACTCATCTCCCTCCGTCGGTATATACCTAGACATCCCACTATGGGATTGGGGCATACGCCGTACCCGCATGGAAGCCAACGAAGAGCTGTTAGACGCCGCGTTGTTAGGCTACCGTAAAGCAGTGCTGGACGGAGTAAGCGAAGTAGAAAACGCCCTGAGTGGCTTAACCCACCAAAAAGAACGTATCAACGCACTGCAAAGCTCAGAGCAAGCACTGCAACAGCAGCAGCAATCACAACGCACCTTGCAATCGCTAGGGCTATCCAGCCGCTACGATCAATTGCTGCAACAGCGCGCATTGCTAGATACGCAGTCTGAGTTGCTGCGCGCGCAGGCCTCACACACGCTATCGTTCATCGCCTTATACAAAGCACTGGGTGGCGCGCCATTGCCTGAAGCCGCCAAGGACGTTACGCCATGATCCCATTAGCGCGTAAAACCCTGGTCTATGAATGGCGACGCTTCGTGCCTGTCATTCTGGCGGTATGCTTCTCCGGTGTATTACTGGTAGTACAAGCCGCGTTGGTACTGGGTATTTTCGGTGCCTCTGCACTGTACGTGAAAAGCTCTTCTGCCACCTTGTGGGCTGGCTATCCCGGCACACAAAGTGTGAACTTTGGTCAGCGCGTAGACCAAGACGTAGAGATGCTGATGCGCATGGACCCAGACATCACCGATGTAGAACCCTACCTCTGGGTAGATGGTGAGTGGAGCGCTGAACACAGCGATGCAGGTAGCGTCTCTATTTACCTCTCTGGTATTGCCACGCGTGAAGACGCCATGATGTTCTCATCCCTGCTGTCCAAAGGCATGCGCGCCCGTCTACGTGAGCCTGGTGCTGTAATTGTGGATCCAGCCGACCTAGACACGCTAGGCGCACACGAAGGTGACCGTGCATGGATTAACACCCATCCGGTACATATTGTGGGTGTTTTACCAGGTCTGCGAGGCTTGGGTGGCGTGAACGTGCTGAGCTCCTTGGATACTGCCCGCAATATTGCGGGTAACGGCTCACAATACGGCAGTACCTATTACGTTGCCCACACCCCTAGCACAGTAGATGCCGATGCCGTACGCGCTCGCCTGCAAAGCGAAGCCGCCAGTTTTGGCCCTGTGGAAATCTGGACAGCCCCACAATTCGCCTACAAATCACAGTTGTACTGGTTGCTGGATACGGGTGCTGGTATGGCCGTGCTCTTTATGGCCATTATTGTGTGTTTGGTAGGGGCCATCATCACCAACCAATCGTTTGCCGCTGTAGTGGCTGGCTCTGCCCGCGAATATGCCACCTTGAATGCCTTGGGTGCCAGCCGTGGCGCACTCGCACGCGTCGTGATCGAGCAGTCATGTTTGATTGGCGGCATAGGGATGTGCTTGGCAGCATTGGTCAGCCTCGCGTTACTGAGCTTGGCTGCGGTTTATCACGTCCCCATCGCCATGACACCGCTGGTCGCGCTGGGATGTGCGGCATTGGTCAGTTTGATGGCACTGTTTTCTAGTGTGATGGCTATACGTAGCCTGATGCGTACCGACCCATCGTTGCTGCTGCGTTAAGGGGATATTGATGCCTACTACCCATACTCCGCAAACTCCACCTACGCTAGAAGCTATTCGCATCAGCAAAGCCTTTTTGTCAGGCATGGTGCAGGTGCAAGTGCTGCGATCACTCTCGCTGTCTGTGTATGCGGGTGAGCTGACCTTGATCTCTGGCCCGTCAGGCTGCGGTAAAAGTACGCTACTGTCGCTGTTATCCGGCTTGCAGCACCCGGATGCGGGTGAAGCCCATGCCTTGGGCCAAGACCTTAGCAAAATGAAGCGCAGCGAGTTAGACACCTTCAGGTTGCACCACACAGGTTTTGTGTTTCAGGGCTTTAATCTGTTTCCCGCCTTAACCGCGCAAGAACAAGTACAACTGCCCCTGGGTTACTTAGGTATTTCCGACAGAGAAAGCGCCCAACGTGCCCTACAAGCCTTAGAAAGCGTAGGTTTGTCTCACCGTTCGCACATGCGTCCAGCACAGTTATCAGGCGGTGAAAAACAGCGTGTGGCCATTGCCCGTGCTATTGCCAAAGAGCCCAAATTTTTATTTGCCGATGAACCCACCAGTGCGCTAGATGCCGAAAACGGCCAGCGCGTGGCGGACATACTGCAGCGTTTTGCCAGCACACACCAAGCTACGGTTCTGTGTGTTAGCCATGATCCTCGTCTTGTGCGCCACGCTGACCGCGTGATTGGCATGGAAGACGGCATGATACGCAATGACCGGCGCCTCCATGCCCGCACAGAAGGAGTCAGTGCATGATTGTTTTTACACGCGCGCGTTGCTGCGTGATTCTTACAGTAGCTACGTTGATGTTGGGTGCATGTTCCGATAACACCCCCACCACCAGCAATGCCGCCACTACGCCACAAGAGTCCTCCCGCAAAATTGCGGTAGCCAGAGGTACGGTGGATGTGGAAGGCGGCTTAATCAATCTGGCTTCTAGCACAGATGGTGTAGTTCGCACGTTAGCCGTACGCGAAGGCGAGACCGTAGAAAAAGGCCAAACCTTACTAACACTGGCGAACACCACAGAAACTGCTGCCGTTGCCGTGGCTGAATCCGAATGGAAACTGGCCCAAGAGCGTAAACAGGCCAGCCTTGCCAAGCTACCTGAATTGCGCCGTACCGCATCCAGACTAGAACAAGCTGCACGTGCAGGTGCGATACAAGTACAGCAATCCGACACTGCTCAGCAACAGCTTAAAGATGCAGATGCCGATGCACGTATTGCCCAAGCCGAAGTAGACGTTGCGCTGCAACGCTTGAACCAAGCCAAAGCTTTGCTAGCTGAACGCACTTTAAAAGCGCCCGAAGCCGGTGAAATCATCAGTATTAGCGCTCAACCTGGTGCCACAGTAAGCGCCAACACACCGGCGATGAGCATGTTGCCTGCACGTCCATTAATCGTGCGTGCCGAGCTAAATGCTGCCTATGTGGGCAACATCAGCCCCGGCATGGTGGCTACCATCACGTCCGACATGGACAGTGCTTCTGACGCTAATGCACTACCTAAAGCACATGTGATTCGTATCAGCCCAGTGTACCGCCAAGGGCGTTTGCAAGAAGAAGCACAACGTGGCCCCGTGCGCGTGGTGGAGTGCATCCTAGAATTTGACGAGCCAGCGAACGTGCGCGTTGGCCAGAATGTAAGAGTAAGCTTTCATGAATAATCGCCCCCAACTGTCCGTTGCTGACCTATCTTGCAGCCAATCCGCTTCGGAATGGGTAATACAGTGTGATTTTGACGGCACTATTAGCCTGCGCGACACCACCGACAGCTTGCTAAACAGCTACGGCCTGCCCGGCTGGGAAGCACTGGAAGAAGCGTGGGAGCAAGGTGATATAGGCTCCAGAGAATGCATGCAAAAACAGGTAGCGCTGTTAGACATGAGCCCTGAACAACTGGACGCTAGCCTGCAACAAATAGGGGTTGATCCCGCATTCCCCGCCTTTCTCAGCGCCGCACAACAGCAAGGCATTCCATTTTTTGTGGTGAGCGATGGGCTGGACTACGCCATCAACACCATTCTGGGCCGCGAGGGTGTGCATAACTTACCTATTCTGGCTAACCACTTGGTGTATCAACAAGGCAATCGCTGGGCGTTAGAAACTCCGTGGAATCAACCCACCTGTGCCAGCGCCAACTGCAAATGCCAACATGCACAAAGCTCCCACAGTGTAGGGCGCAAAGTGCTGTACATCGGTGATGGCAGCTCTGATTTCTGTGTGTCAGGCAAGGCCGATGTAGTACTCGCCAAAGCCAAACTGATTAACTATTGCCGAGAACAAGGCATTCCTCACGTACCGTTTACCGATTTCCGTGAAGCACTAGCATTGCTGCCCGGCATACTTTCCGGTACGGCACTGGAACCCGTAGTATGAGCAACCTAGCACCAACTTTCCCCTCTACCTTGGTGGCCGCTGAGCGCCCCAACATGAGCATGGCGCCTTCCTCATCATCGTGCACAATCACCCCGCACGAGTTTCTGCTGGAAGGCAAAGACGAGCGTGCACGCACTGGCGTGCTGCTGATACACGGCTTAACCGGTACACCAAACGAAATGCGCGTACTGGCCCGTGGATTAAACCGACAAGGCTTCACGGTATACGCCGTGCAATTGGCCGGTCACTGCGGCACCCAAGACGACTTGGTGAATACAGGTTGGGAAGACTGGTTAGCAAGCGTGATCGCAGGCGCAGACCGCTTAGCAGCCAGAGTAGACCGCATCGTTGTAGGTGGTCTGTCTATGGGCGCCGTGCTATCACTAGCCTTAGCACAACGCCGCCCCGATCTAATCTCAGGTGTATTAGCACTGTCCACTACCTTCCGTCACGACGGTTGGAGCATGCCACCTCATACCCGTTTAGCCTTTATCTTGCCGGTGTTCAGAGCACTGGGTATTGGCCGCAACCGCATGTTCTTAGAGCAACCGCCCTATGGCATCAAAGACGAAGCCTTGCGCGCACGAGTCGTGGACCAAATGAACTCTGGCGACAGCTCTGAAGCGGGCCTACCTGGCAACCCATGGTGGTGCGTGATAGAAATGCAGGCATTATCGCGTTCGGTACTGAAAAACCTGTCTGCCATCCAAGCCCCCTGCTTGGTCATGCACGCACGCCACGACGACATTGCATCGGTATCCAACGCCTATGCCATTGTCAAAGGCGTACGTAATGCCCCTGTAGAACTGCTCTTGCTGGATAACAGCTATCACATGATCACCATAGACCGAGATCGCCGCACCGTGATCGCTAAAGCCGCTGATTTCATTGCTTCGCTTACTGAAGGGCAGCCCGTGCGCGCCGGAGGCACGCACTGATGGAGTCAATCACACCGTTGGTGCTGCTGTTGTGGACAACTAATATTATCTTGGATAGCGGTGGGCAATTGGCCCTTAAAGCCGCTGCGGCTGACCCTAGAGCAGGCGATGGCCTTGATCGTTGGCGCTGGATGTGTAAACGCCCATGGCTGTGGGTGGGTATTAGCTGCTACATCATCGAATTTGTGATGTGGCTGGCCTTCTTGTCGCTAGTACCGTTATCTAATGGTGTGCTGCTAGGCTCTATCAATACGGTTGTCATCATGATCTTAGGGCGCATGTTCTTTAATGAACAACTCACCCCCTTACGCGTGACTGGCATTGTATTAATTTCCATTGGCGTTGCCATTGTGGGTTTGCAAGCCTAAGGAGCTCAACATGAAACGTTTTTATTTGGTTGGCTTCCTTGTCCTCATGGCCTTGGACACCTTCGCACAAGTCAGTTTTAAAATGGCTGGCAACAGTGCGCTTCCTCTGGAATTTACCGCCAGTTGGTTTGGCCGTGTGTTTGGCCAGCCTTGGATTTACGGTGCCTTGCTCGGGTACATAGGTACGTTTTTTGCGTGGATGACCTTGCTTAAACATGCCCCTATTGGGCCAGCCTTTGCAGCCTCGCACTTAGAAATTGTGGCAGTACTGGTGGTGTCGGCGCTGCTGTTTGGTGAAACCATTGGATGGCCGCAAATCACCGGTACGATTTTTATTCTGGCCGGCATTGTGTGTCTGGCTATTAGCGAAACCCGATTGGCCGCTAA
>SRSN01000093.1 GCA_004791645.1 Alcaligenaceae bacterium 429 | reverse complement strand
CCAGACCCAACCAAAACTGTGTCTGACCGATCAAATCCAGCGCCACGTTCGCCATGGCGATATCTTCTTCCAAGATAGGGGAGTGGCCACACCACTCTGAAATCCTGTGACCCAGAATCAAAGTGCTATCGCCCATGCGCAGCAACAGCTGCTGCAAAGCCGTCGTTGTGCCTAACTGGGTAGTAGTCATTACATGTGCCCCACTTCTTCAGGAATCTTGAAAAATGTTGGGTGTCTGTACACTTTGGAGTTGGAAGGTTCGAACAACGGGCCACGTTTGGACGGTGCGCTCGCTACCACATCCTCGGATTTCACTGCCCAGATGCTCACGCCTTCATTACGACGGGTGTACACATCACGGGCATTGTTGATTGCCATTTCCGCGTCAGGCGCATGCAAGCTACCCACGTGTCTATGATTCAAACCGTGTTGACCACGAATAAAAATTTCCCACAGAGGCCATTCTTGAGACATGGTGTTGTCCTCCTTATCTCACTTGTTATTGCTACAGTTTTAGATGTACGTGCCGACAGCGATGTCACCGTCGGCGCTGTGTTGTACGCTTAGGCTTGCTTGCGCTGTTGCGTCTGTTTTTTCTGCGCGTGTACGGCTAGGCCTTCACGGAACCATGCGCCGTCATCCCACGCTTTCACTCGTGCGCCCAAGCGCTCTTTATTGCACGGGCCATTACCAGCGATCACTTCAAAGAACTCGTTCCAGTCAGGCTCGGAGAAATCGTGTGCACCACGTTCTTCGTTCCACACTAGGTTTTCGTCTGGTACGGTCAAGCCCAAGTACTTAGCTTGTGGCACTGTTTGGTCCACAAACTTCTGACGCAGCTCGTCGTTAGTGTTGATCTTGATTTTCCATGCCATGGACTGTGCCGAGTGCACGGAGTCTTTGTCGGAAGGACCAAACATCATCAAGGCGGGGTACCAGAAACGGTTCAACGCATCTTGAGCCATCGCTTTTTGCTCTGGGCTGCCTTCGCACATCTTCATCATGATGTCGTAGCCCTGACGCTGGTGGAAGCTCTCTTCCTTACAGATACGAATCATGGCGCGGCTGTAAGGGCCGTACGACGTACGCTGCAGAGGCACCTGGTTCATAATGGCGGCGCCATCCACCAACCAACCTACTGCACCGATGTCTGCCCAGTTCAATGTTGGGTAGTTAAAGATGGACGAATACTTCATCTTGCCGGAGTTCAGCAGCTCGATAAGTTCATCGCGGCTGACGCCCAGCGTTTCGGCCGCACAGTACAAGTACAGGCCGTGACCGGCTTCATCTTGTACCTTCGCCAACAGAATTGCTTTACGCTCTAGCGTAGGAGCGCGCGTAATCCAGTTACCTTCTGGCAACTGACCTACTACCTCAGAGTGCGCGTGCTGACCGATCTGACGAATCAGGGTCTTGCGGTAGCC
The DNA here is from genome assembly GCA_004791645.1 of Alcaligenaceae bacterium 429. Lineage (GTDB taxonomy): Bacteria > Pseudomonadota > Gammaproteobacteria > Burkholderiales > Burkholderiaceae_B > Paenalcaligenes. Next base: position 11,537 of record SRSN01000093.1, on the reverse strand, counting down.
TTCCGGCATCCACTCTTTAGGTTCAATTTTTTCACCGCGCTCAATACGCTCCATGAAGGCCTGTTCTTCTGCCGACATTTCATCAATGGGGCGTACGCGATCACTGCCCGTATTAATTACCTGTGCATACATAGGATGTCACCTTGCGTTCTATACTCGTTCAATAATCAGTGCGATACCTTGCCCTACGCCAATGCACATAGTGCACAGCGCGTAGCGGCCGCCTTGGCGATGCAGCTGATACGCTGCGGTCGCTGCCAGACGAGCACCACTCATACCCAGTGGGTGGCCTATAGCAATAGCGCCCCCGTTGGGATTCACATGTGGCGCATCATCCGCCAGCCCCAATTGGCGTGTTACAGCCAGAGCTTGAGCAGCAAACGCCTCATTCAATTCGATTAGATCCATGTCTTCCAAGCGCAAACCGGCACGTTTCAGTACGCGGCGAGTGGCTTCTACTGGACCAATACCCATCACACGTGGCTCTACACCCGCCGCCGCCATTGCTACGACGCGAGCCAACGGTTTGAATCCTTGTTGTGCGGCCATGGCTTCAGAAGCCACTACCAAGGCACATGCACCATCGTTCACGCCAGAAGCATTACCTGCGGTCACGCTAAGGTCTGCACCGTTTACGCCTTTCAGTTTGGCCAATTGCTCTACGCCAGTACCAGGGCGTGGGTGTTCGTCTTCCGTCACGACGATAGGATCGCCTTTGCGCTGAGGAATACTGACGGACATCAGTTCGTCGTTAAATACACCAGCGGCTTGTGCTGCTGCCCAACGTGCTTGGCTACGCGCAGCGAACAAGTCTTGGTCTTCACGGCTAATGTTGAAGTCAGCCGCAACGTTATCAGCCGTTTGCGGCATGGTGTCTACACCAAAGGCCGCTGCCAGTTTGGGGTTCACAAAGCGCCAGCCAATGGTGGTGTCATACACTGCGTTGCTGCGTGAAAACGCGCTAGTCGCTTTGGGCATCACAAAAGGCGCACGGCTCATGCTTTCCACACCGCCTGCCACGATGAAATCACAGTCGCCTGCTTTAATGGAGCGAGCTGCCATACCTACGGCATCCAAGCCCGAACCGCACAGTCTGTTGATGGTTGTTGCTGGTACATTCACTGGCATACCAGACAGCAATACCGCCATACGAGCCACGTTGCGGTTATCTTCACCCGCTTGGTTCGCACAGCCAAAAATCAGATCGTCCACCAGCGACCAGTCCGCATTAGGATTACGCTGCATCAAAGCAGTCAACGGCATTGCCGCCAAATCATCTGCTCGTACTGACGACAGTGCGCCACCATAACGGCCTATGGGTGTACGTACAGCATCACAGATAAAAGCCTCGGACATAGGTCTGTTTCTCCTGTTGGATCTGCTCCAGTCTATTTAATGACCGACCGGACGGTTATATATATTCACATGAGTATTTAGCCATTTAATACATTACAGATCAATGAGGGTTTTCTCTTAATTTGTAATGTTTCAGGCTAAATTTTTTTGCTGCTACTTACAAAACGGCAGCCAAACGTTCCAAACGTTGGCTAACTTGCTGGCTCTTGCCAGGCAACTCACCGTCAATACTGACAAAATCAGCCACCACCTTGGTATCGGCCATTTTTGATAAAGCTAAATACAATCGGGCAAACAGCTGACGGGCTTCGTGGCCTTCCCAGTGTTCAGGCAAGGCTTCTACCGGCAAGTGCGGTGCACGCAAGGCAACATGACGAAATTCATGCACCATCAGCAAACGCAGCGTCAGTGCGGTAGCGGGCTCTAACTGCGAGAGCAACGCCTCAACTGGTTGGAAATGGGAAATAAAACCTTGATACGCTTCAGCGTAACGCGGTAAGTCCCAATGCTCGGCCACAAAGGTGCGCATGTTATCGCGCCCCTGCAATACTTCGGCCTGCCACACCAATACTTGTTTAGGCAGCGGTACGTCATCTGGCCCCATCGCCAAGCGAGGGCTTACTGCAGCATAGCCCAAACGTTTCAAGGTACGCATGATGGCGTCGGAATCATCACCTTCTACGTAGACCAAGCGCCATTGCTGCGTGGCTTGGTAGTCATACAGCACTTTTGCCGCATACGAAAACTCGGTGCGTGCGGCGTTGGTCAACCGGTAGAAACTGCGACGCCCTGCCCGCTCACCCTGCAACTGCCCTGCTGCCATCAATCGCGACACCGCTGTGCGTACCAGATTTTCACTGATACCCACAGCAGCGCAGCATTCGATGATATTTCCCATCCACACTACACCACCACGCGGTTCTACTACGTCACCATATAAGGTGACGATGAACGCTGCCGCTTTAAGCTGGCAGTTTTGCAGCAACGTATCGACTAGCTGCTGACCCGCGTTGGTATTCGGCGTAGATGTAGACAGGAGTGGCATAGGCTTCAAAAAACATTAAGTGGGCTACAACCCTCAAAATGTACCAGTTTCTGCTACAGCTAGCAGCTTTTGGCAAGGTTCTGGTGTCATACCCATTGCGGCAAAGTGACGCAAGCGTTGCACCACCTCGGCTACACCACGCTCTTGAGCGTCTTGCAACAAACCACCGCGCCAACGTGGGAAACCGTAGCCATGAATCTCTACCAAATCTACATCAGCCGAACGTTGTGCAATACCTTCTTGCAGAATCAGCGCAGCCTCATTCACCATAGGCAACACTAAGCAATCAACAATGTCTTGCTCGATCCATGCTTGTTTGACCCCGCCAGTAGCCACGTTGGCGATGACCTCAGCCACCACAGGCGACTCTATAGCCTGGCGCTCACCAGGCACGTAGTCATACCAGCCACCATTGGTTTTTTGACCCAATCGTCCCATCTCGCACAGTTGCTCAGCCACTGGTGCAAAGACTTCTTCGCCACGCTCTTTCGCTGCTTTACGCTGGAAGGCTGCGATGTCCAAACCACCCAAATCTTGAGCCTCAAATGGCCCCATAGGCATACCGTAGGCACGCATAGCGGCGTCTACTTGGCTAGGTGTAGCACCCGCCAGCAGCAAGCGCTCTGCCTGCGCACGCAATACACGCAGAATCCGGTTGCCAATAAAGCCATCACAAATGCCTGCTCGTACTGGAATTTTGCGCAACTTAGCCGCCAACGCAAAACTGGTAGCCAGCGTTTGCATAGAGGTTTGCTCTGTTGGCACGATTTCCAGCAGCTTCATAATTTGTGCTGGACTAAAGAAGTGCAGGCCAATAAAACGCTCGGGCGCTACGATACCTTGGGCAATCGCAGAGGGATCTAAGTACGACGTATTGGTTGCCAAAATGGCATCCAAACGGCATACGGTGGACAACTGTGTGAATACATCGCGCTTCACTTGCAGGTCTTCAAATACCGCTTCTATAACCAGATCCACTTCGGCCAAGCCGGTGTAGTCGGTCACACCACGCACACCCGCAATACGTGCTTCGGCAGTTTCCGCCGTGATGCGGCCACGCTTCACGCTACTTTGGTACGTAGAGCTAATACGGTCCAACCCACGCTGCAACGATTCAGCATCACGCTCCATCAACACAACATTGATGCCTGCATCACGCAATGCCATGGCAATACCTGCACCCATGGTCCCACCACCTACCACGCCAGCCACCTGAATTTCTTTGGTATCAATACCTTTGATTTCTGGCGGACGAGTCGCGCCACGCTCTGCAAAGAACACATGGCGCAATGCGCGTGCTTGTGCCGAACCACGCAAGGTCAGGAAAGTTTCACGCTCGAAGGCTTGCGCTTCTGCTACTGGCGCTTCGCACGCACGTTTTACACACTCCAACGCCATTGCTGGTGCTTGCAAACGTTTATCACGTGGCAACAACTCTTTAGCCAGTTGTGCCCACTCTTCTGAGGACAAGGCCTCACCCGCTACTGAACGTTGCAATACAGGCTGCGGTAATGGCTGTGCCAATACCTGCTCTAGCCATGTGAGCGCATTTTTCTGTAGATCAGCCTCAAACACAGCATCTACCAAGCCGCTTTGCAAGGCTGCCGGCGCTTTAACGGGAGCACCTTTGACGACCATCTCCGCTGCCTTACGCGCACCCACCAAACGTGGCAAACGCACGCATCCACCCGCGCCAGGTACCAGACCCAAATTCACTTCGGGCACACCCAATTGCGCATTAGCCAACGCCACACGGAATCTACACGCCAACGCAATTTCCAAACCTCCACCCAGCGCGCTGCCATGAATCGCTGCCAGCCACGGTTTAGTGGCCTGCTCAATGGCCGCAATCACATCAGGCAAGTGCGGTGCTTGAGGCGGTTTGCCAAACTCATTGACGTCTGCACCCGCAATAAAGGTACGCCCTGCGCATGTCAGCAGTACCGCTTGTACAGAGGGATCTGCATCCAGTGTTTGTACGGCAGCAATTAAGCCGCTGCGCACATCCTTGGATAGTGCATTTACGGGTGGATTATCCACCTGCACAATCGCAATAGCCCCACTACGTTCAATAGCAATATTCATCGTTTACATCCCCAGATAGGCCGAGCGTATGCGTGGGTCTTCAATCAATTGCTGAGCCGGGCCGGACAAGGTGATGTGCCCTGTTTCCATCACATAGCCTCTGTCTGCAACTGACAATGCGCCAAACGCATTTTGCTCTACCAACAATACGGTGACGTCCAACTCTTTCAGACTTTTCACCACATCAAAAATCTGAGCCACCAAAATGGGGGCCAACCCCATACTAGGCTCATCCAACAATAAGCACGACGGACGACTGAGTAATGCGCGCGCAATCGCCAACATTTGCTGCTGCCCGCCTGATAAACCACCCGCCGCCAAATTACGCTTTTCACGCAGGATAGGGAACATGTTGAAAGCATCTTCCATGTCTCTATCTACTTTGTCATCGGTGTACAAATAAGCACCCAAACGCAGATTTTCTTCCACCGTCAGGCTAGTGAAAATCTGGCGTCCCTCGGGTGATTGCGCCAAACCGCGCTTCACACGCTGGTAGGCTGGCATGGTGTTCAGGTTCTCACCCCTAAACACAATCGTGCCATCTTGCACAGGCTGAATACCAGACAAGCAGCGTAACAGGGTGGTTTTACCGGCACCGTTTGCCCCCACCACTACGACAATCTCACCTGCACTGATTTCCAGATCAATGCCATGCAGCACTTCAATGCGGCCATAGCTGGAACGTAATTGATTAACACTCAGCATATTTGGCAGCCTCCTCTTTTGCACCTGCACCCAGATAGGCTTCAATCACGCGCGGATGGCTTGCGATCTCTGCGGGCACACCTTCTGCAATTTTTTCGCCATGATCCAGCACTACGATCTGATTGGAAATGCGCATCACCATTTTCATGTCGTGCTCTACCAGCAAAATCGCAATACCGCTGCCAGCGACTTCGGCCACCAGCTTCTCTATTTCTTCCGTTTCTACCGCGTTACACCCTGCCGCAGGCTCATCCAGCAGCAGCAATTTGGGCCCTAACGCCAATGCACGGGCAATTTCCAAGCGCTTTAACGAACCGTAAGACAGCGAACCGGCTTCAAACTCAGCAGCGCGCCCTAGCCCTACACGCTCAAGCAACTCACGCGCTTGGTCCTCTGATCGTTTGGTGCGTCTACGTGCGGAAGGCAAACCCAGCAAATCGGCCAATAGCGAACCGTTTTCTTGCAGGTGAAAACCCGTTGCCACGTTTTCCAAAGCTGTCATGGCAGGAAAAACCTGTAGGTTTTGAAAAGTACGTGACATGCCACGGCGCGCCAACAAATGTGGTGCCATGCCGGTAACAGGCTCATTGTTCAGCAACACTTCGCCTTGCTGCGGTTGATATACCCCCGACAGCATATTGAACAAGGTAGTTTTACCAGCGCCGTTAGGGCCAATCACCGAAACGATCTCACCTTCACGCACCGCAAAACTCACGTCATGCACCGCACGCAAACCACCGAAAGAGATACCTACGTTTTTAACGTCTAATAAACTCATTAGCCTCTCCCGCGTAGTTTCTGTGACAAGCTAGGCAATACACCTTCGCGCATGAATATCATGACCAGCATCATGATTAAGCCCAACACAATCTGCTCGTACTCTTGCAAGAAGGTCAGCACCTGCGGCAAGGCTGTCAGTAGCGTCGCACCAAACACAGCACCCAATACAGACGCTGCACCGCCCAACACGGCCATCGTCACAATTTCAATGGAGTGCATGAACCCGGCCACATCAGGTGTCACGAAACGGTTTTGCATCGCCAAAATAGAGCCCGCAAACGAAGCATAAATCGCAGAGATCACAAAGCCACGCAGTTTGAAGCGCGCTACATCCACACCTACGGTGCGAGCAGCTACTTCAGAACCGTGCAATGCACGTAAGGCACGACCTGTTGCGCTGTATTGCAAGTTCAAGGCAATGGCAGCACCAATCACCAATGCAATACCGCTAAAGGCATACCAGAACTCGGCATTATTCAGGTTTAAGCCCCACTCTTTCAATATGGCGCGTAAGCCAGGGTCAGCCACCACGATACCGTCTGGGCCACCTGTTAACCATGCTTCGTTAGTCAGAATCATGGAAATCAACACACCAAAACCCAAGGTAGCGACGGACAAGTAGTAGCCTTTGAGTCGTAAGATGGGGCGTCCAACCAGCCAAGCCAAAACGCCGGAAATCACAGCGCCCAACACAGCGGCTGACAACACCGAGATACCTAAGTGTTTAGGGGCCAATGCACAAGCATAAGCACCAATACCGATAAACCCGGCATGACCCAAACTGATCTGGCCTACAAAACCGGTCAGAATCACAATTCCCACCACAGCCAAGCTATTCACAAATACCAGTGAACCCACGCGTAGGTAGTAAGAGGACGGGAAGAACCACGGCGCAATAGCGATCAGCGCAATCAGAATCAGCAGAGTAGTATGTTTAGGAGACAATCTTTTCATGGTTTACACCCTCTCCATGGATTTACGCCCAAACAGACCCTGTGGCATCAGGAACAACACCGCCAAGATCACTACAAATGCTGCCGCGTCTTTGTACTGCGAACTGATATAGCCCGCTGTCATGGCTTCTAGCACGCCCAGCAAAATACCGCCTACCAATGCACCTTTAGGATTGCCCATACCGCCCAACATCGCGGCTGCAAACCCTTTAAGAGCCATGGTCATGCCAATGTCATAGCTGGTCAGCGTAATAGGTGTCACCAACACGCCCGCCAATGCACCAATCGCTGCCGACAAAGCAAACGACAGTGTCATCACGTATTTAGTGTTGATACCTACCAGCACCGCTGCAATACGGTTGTTTGCCGTTGCCAATACTGCACGGCCAGTCAGGGTGCGCGTAAAGAACAGCCACAACCCAAAGAACACCACAAACGCACCAGCAATCACCCACAAGCTCTGCGGCAAAATTGTTGCCCCCAGCAGCCTAATGGGATCATCACCTGAAAACGCAGGAAATCTATGCAACTGCTTATCAAAAACCAGTTGCACTACCCCACGTACGAAAATGGATGCCCCGATCGTAATAATGATCAGGCTTACTACTGGTGCGCCACGTGCCGGCTCAATGGCCAACTTATTCAGCAACACCCCAATCACTGCGGTCACCACAATCGCCAAGGCGGCAGCCAATGGCAAAGGAGCGCCAGCGGTATACGCCGCAGCCGTAATCATGCCCCCCAACATAACGAACTCACCTTGCGCAAAGTTCGCCACATCTGAGGCGTTATAAATAATGGTAAAACCTAGTGCCACCAGAGCGTAGACGGCACCTACCGTCAGTCCCGATAACAGGAACTGCATAAATTCGGACATATCTGTCTCCAGACGTTCTGCGTGCCCACCGTGGAGGGTGGCTACTGCCACACCCCACGGATGACCTTATTACTCAATAATTGTCCATTTGCCATCACGGATTTCCAGCATGCGGAATGCTGTCAAATCCAGACCCAAGTGGTCTTCAGGCGTCATGGTGTAGATACCTGTTGTGCCTACCAAACCTTTGGTAGCTTCCAAGGCGTCGCGGATTGCTGCTGGATCAGTAGAACCAGCACGTTCAATCGCATCTACGATCAAGTACAGCGCATCGTGGGCATAGCCACCGAATGTGGAAACAGGTTTACCTGTTTTGCTTTCGTAGCGCTCTTTGTAAGCTTGCACAGCAGGACGTTGTGGATCATCAGCAGCCAACAAGCTTGCTACCAACAACGGTGTACCTGGCAAACGGATACCTTCAGCCTCTTTAGCGCCAGCCAACTCGATGAACGCATCAGATGCTACACCGTGAGACTGATACAAAGGCAGATCAATAGCCAACTGTGAGTAGTTACGTGTCACGATGGCAGGACCTGAACCCAAGCCCATCACCATGATGGTTTGGATACCGTCTTTGTTTTTCAGGTTGGTCAACTGTGGAGTCATATCTGCATCGGTAGGGCCAAAAATCTCATCGCCCACAACATTGATGCCGTACTCGTCCACGATATCCAAGCACTGTTTGCGCATGGAAGAACCAAAGCTATCCGAACCGGATAACAAACCTACGTTGTGCAGATCACGTTTTTTCATGTCCTCAAAGATCTTGGCACAAGCCATGCGATCAGTGTGAGGAGTTTTGAACGTGTGTTTACGTACTGGTTGAGTAATTTCAATCGCACCAGCCAACGAGATGAATGGCACACCGGCTTCTTCCACTACCGGCATGATCGCCATAGTGGCTCCTGTTGTAGAACCACCGATGATGGCCACAACTTCGTCATCTTCTACCAAACGCGTCGCAAACGTACGCGCTTTATTGGCATCACTCGCATCGTCATACGAGATCAAACGGATTTTTTCGCCCTTAACACCAACACCTCCTCTGGCATTGATATCCTCTACAAGGATTTTCAGTGTCTGTTCTTCAGGCTCGCCCAAAAACGATGCAAAACCCGTGGAAGATACGGAAGAACCGATCAGGATTTCAGCTTGACTGCTCACTGCCATGCAAGACAGCACAGCGGCCACAGCAAGTTTGCACACGTTTTTCTTTGACGCGTATTGAGTCATCTCATGTCTCCTAGCTTGTTGAAGTGAACTACTTGTTATTGGGGTGGCCTTGCTGGCCACTCCCTGATTTCTTTGTTCTTACAGTGTCACCGGTCTACGCCACATCACCACACGGAAGCGGTTTGCTACAAAAGCAGCATCCGCCACGCATGCGTTTCCAGCAGGATTAGCCCCTGTGACGTGGAAATCACTGAATGCAGCGCTCTGGTTTACATAAATACCGCCCATCAAGTTGATGGACAGGTTTACACCCGCTGCCGCAAATGCCTGAATAGCCACTTGAGTTGCGTCAGCATCGGTTTCGTACAAGGCAGCGGTAATCGCTCCTTTGGTTCTGGCCAATGTGGCAGCGCGACGTACACCCTCTTCTGCGCTGTCTACTGCTACTAGAAATACGATGGGGCCAAAGCATTCGGCACCGTACAAGGTTTCGTCTTCAGCCTGTACCGACAACAGCAATGGTGTGGCTGTACGTGCGCCTTCTAAGCCTTCTATAGGTGCGGAGTCACGCACAATTGGGGCCACGTTACGCATGGATTGCACACGCTCCAACGTATCAGTATTTGCCAAAGCACCCGCCACCATAGCGGCACGCGCAGGGTCTGCTAACAAACCGTCAATCGCGGCGGCAATACCTTGCTGCACTTCTTCCAAAGTTTTGTGGCCGTCACCAGCACGTATACCGGTTTTGGGAATGAAGATATTCTGCGGAGCCGTACACATCTGGCCGCTGTACAGCGCCAACGAGAACGCAATGTTCTGGCACATGCCTTTGAAATCATCCGTTGCCGATACAACAATACTGTTTACGCCTGCTTCTTCGGTGTACACCAGCGGGGTAGCGGCATTCGCACGCAACCATTTACCGAAAGTATGCGAACCGGTGTAATCAATTTGAGCCACATCGGGGTGTTCAGCCAAATCTTTGGCCAACCCAGTACCGGCGTCCTCTGCTGCTAACAACACCACATCTGCAGGGAAACCTTGCTCTGTCAGCACTGCACGGGCCACTTGCACTGTAATCGCCATAGGCAAGATCGCAGCAGGATGCGGTTTGGCAATGACGGTGTTACCGGTCATCAAATTGGCAAACAAGCCAGAGTAACTGTTCCATGTAGGGAAAGTTTGGCAACCAATCAGTACCGACACGCCGCGCGGAATAATCTGCCAGTGTTTTTCCAGTACCAGGTCACCGGCTTTGCCTTGTGGCTTAACCCACTGAGCTTCGGCAGGAATACGAGCCATTTCTGCCCACGCATAGGCCAACGCTTCCAGACCACGATCTTGGGCGTGTGGGCCACCTGCTTGGAAAGCCATAGGAAAGGCTTGGCCAGAGGTATGCATCACAGCATGGGCCATTTCAAAACTACGTTTATTCAGACGATCCAAGATTTCCAAACACACACCCGCACGTGCTTCGTGCGATGCCGCTGCCCACGCTTTTGCAGCTGCTTGCGAATGCGTAACCAATGCTTGTGCATCGACTGCAGGGTATGTAATGCCCAGCACCGGACCATACGGCGACTGTTCTTGGCCTACCGTATAAGCACCCGGATGACCCGGCAAATCGAAGGGACTATTCAGGGTAGCGTTATACGCTGCCAAGCCATCGTCTTTAGCCGTTTCACCATAAAATTTGCCGCTGGGAACCTCTGGATATGCTGTCCAGAAACCGCGCTGTTGCAGGGCTGTTAACGCCGCCTCGAGGGTGGCGCGGTGCTGTTCAAATAAACTCTGCATACTGGTTTTTCCTATGTCTACATTTGGCAAATATTATTGACCGACCGGACGGTTTATGCAATAGTAACAACCCGAATACCCGAACTTTGAGAAAATAAGCAAAAAAATCAAAGCCTACCAAAGCAAGGTTCGGCACCACTGGTTCTAAAGCAAAAGGAGACATGCAATGAACCCTGCACACGATTGCGTGCTGAGTCGTCTTGACCAAGGCGTACTACACCTGACCCTCAACAGGCCAGAAAAGCTAAATTCCTTTAACACCGAGATGCACTTGGCCTTGCGCGCCGAATTCGAACGCGCCAGCCAAGATCCTGACGTACGAGCGGTGCTGCTTACGGGTGCAGGTCGAGGTTTTTGTGCTGGGCAAGATCTGGGTGATAGAGATCCGCGCAAAGCAGAAGCGGCACCAGATCTAGGTCAAACCATTGAACAGTTCTACAACCCACTCATCCGCCAAATTCGCGCTCTGGAAAAACCAGTCATTTGCGCGGTTAATGGTGTGGCTGCAGGCGCTGGTGCCAACATCGCACTGGTATGTGACATCGTATTGGCGGCACGTTCAGCCAAATTCATTCAAGCCTTTTCCAAAATCGGCTTGGTGCCAGACTCTGGTGGCACATGGAGCCTGCCTAATCTAATCGGTGAAGCACGCGCCAAAGCTTTAGCACTAACCGCAGCACCACTGGATGCCACTACTGCCGCCGAATGGGGCATGATCTGGCAAGCCGTGGAAGATACCGAACTGCAAGATACGGCCACTAAA
>SRSN01000092.1 GCA_004791645.1 Alcaligenaceae bacterium 429 | reverse complement strand
GTGCCTTGTATGGTGTAGAACCAGAAGCGGGCAACGATGGCCAGCAATCGTTTGAGCAAGGCAAAATAGTCTCTATTCCTACCCCTAAAACCATTGCGGACGGTGCACAAACCCAAGCCTTAGGCAAATTGACCTTTGCCATTATTCAGCGCGATGTGAATGCGATTTTGACGGCGACCGATGCCGAGCTAGTAGAGTGCATGCGTTTTATGGCGCAACGCATGAAACTGGTGGTAGAACCCACGGGGTGTTTGGGCTTTGCCGCAGCCAGCAACATGAAAGAGCAGTTGCGTGGCAAACGCGTGGGTATTGTGCTGAGTGGCGGCAACGTAGATATACAGCAGTTTTGTAAATTGCTGGGTCAGTAGTTAACCACCTTGTCTGTTTAAGGACGTCTCAAATGGGCGCTACGTGGTTGCCGTTGGTGTTGGTGGTATCGGCTGCGCTGATTCATGCAACATGGAATTTATTGGCCAAACGAGCGGCAGATGCTGGGCCTACGTTTGTGTTTGTGTTCACCTTCGTGGCGATGGTGGTGTATTTGCCATGGACGATGTGGCTACTGTTTCATGGCGAGAGCTTCTGGGGCTGGGAGGCTCTACTGTGTATTGCTCTGAGTGGATTCCTGCATTTGATTTATAACCTCTGCTTGCAGCGGGGCTATCAGGTAGCGGACTTCTCGGTGGTGTATCCCGTTGCGCGAGGGAGCGCGCCGCTGATGTCTTCTGTGGGGGCATTCATCTTGTTGGGTGAACAGCCATCGCTATACGGGGTGATGGGCCTGATTGCCGTGGTGTTGGGTATTGCCTTGATTTCGACGCAGGGCAATCTGGCGAGCTTTAAAGAGCCTGGTGCGTATCGTGGGGTGCAGTGGGGTGGGCTAACCGGCATGATTATCGCTAGTTACACGTTGGTGGATGCCTTTGGGGTGAAAGCTCTGCTCATCCACCCAGTGGTGTTAGATTGGTTTTCTAACTCGGCACGTTTGTTATTTATGGCCCCATGGCAGTGGGGCGCACGCCATAAAGTGCGAGAGCGTATGCGTGGCAAGTGGGTATTAGCGATTGCCGTGGGTATGCTATCGCCGCTGTCCTACATTCTGGTGTTGCTGGCGTTGAAAATGGGGGCGGAAGTGAGCTTCGTTGCACCCGCCAGAGAAATGTCCATGATGGTGGGGGCATTGCTAGGTATGGTGGTGCTGCGTGAAGCGGTAGGCGTCTGGCGCTTGGTAGGCTGTGGAGTGTTGATTGTAGGGGTGCTGCTGTTAAGCAGTTATAACTAAGTACAGGCACGAGGCTTACGCCGTAAGCGCTAGGTGGTGCAACACGAAATCCACGCGTTTCTGCACGCTAGTTTTGGGCAGCAGGTGTATGTGATAACCCAGTTGAGCATACACCTGTAGCAAGTGCTCATACTCTGCCGTGGCCGCTTCTAGGCTGTGTTGGCGATCGTCATTTTCCTCGTAAATCTCGGGCCACGGTGGTGTCAGAAATACGCAGCGATCATAGCAATCTGATAGCTGCGTAGTGCTGAGGCTTGGTGATTCTGGATGCAGTCGTTGCTGGGCGGCGAGCGCATCAATTAATCCTCTATCGAAAAAAACAATGCCAGAGGGTGACTCCTTTGCGGCAACGAGATCGTCCGTTGCTAGGGCGATGGCGTGCTCGATGAACAAGCCCATGTCAGCCCACGGCAGAGCAAGGCTACCGCTTTCTTGCGCCTGTTGAACCACCCGCAAACCAGGCTCCGCTACAACGCGATGGCCATGCTGCTGCAAGGCAGTGAGTAAGGTGGATTTTCCACCGCCAGAACAGCCAGAAATCACCACGAATCTATGCATAAAAATTCCAAAATAAAGGGAAGGTACAGTCGTGTCTACAACCACTAGGCGCAGCAAATGAGCACGGCAACGCGTGGTCACTGACCTAGTAGAGAAAAGGTATGGGAAAAAGTGCCGGAATGGCTGAAGCGTAGAAGGTGACCGCAGTGCGATGCACAGGGTAAGGATAACGAATAAAGCGGGGTATAAATAATAGCTTTTTGTTATATGGAAATTAATAAATTGGCTTTGATGGTTATATGTGGTGGGGGAGATACTAGCAGTACGTTGAATATTGTTACTTTTTAAAAGTTGTAGGCTCATGTTGAATCACACGTCTTTCCCCTTGTATCAGGCACCAGCAAAAAAAGCTGCTTCGTTCTTCTCACCCACTGTCTTGGCTCGTTCGTTAGCCGTAGCGGGGGCGTTGAGCATGCCTATGCTGGCACAAGCGGCGGTAGAGCGTGTAGAGATCGTGTCGCGCACACCCTTTGCGACACAGCAGGGCGACAATAAATTTGAACGCATAGAAGGGCGTTTGCACTATGCAGTAGACCCTGAAGATGCGGCCAATGCTCCGATTGTGGATGTGAAACTGGCACCACGTAATGCACAGGGTTTGGTGGAATTCAGCGGTGATTTCACGCTGATTCGCCCCGTGGATGGCAAAGCGGCTAACGGTAAATTGCTGTACGAAGTGAATAACCGAGGCAACTACTGGCTGTTTAATCTGTTCCAGAACGGTGTGTTCAGTAATGATCTGAATAGTGCCGAAGCACAAGGTGATAACTGGTTGCTCAACCAAGGTTATAGCTTGTTGTGGACGGGTTGGAACTGGGATGTAGTAGAAGGTGGTCAGCGTCAACAACTGACGTTGCCTATCGCACGTGAAGCCAATGGCGATGCCATTCAAGGCATTGTGGTGAATGAAATTGTCGTGAATGCTCCTACCAAAGCCTCATCACATTTGGGGATTTTGGCCAGAGGCTACCCCTTCGCACCGGGCGCCCAAGAAAAAGCCGAGCTGACGGTACGCGATACGCCTGAAGGTGAGCGCACCGTTATTCCACGTGACCAATGGCAGTTGGCGAAACTGGACGATGGCAAAGTGGTGGCCGATGACACCAGCGTGTACTTGCCCGCAGGCTTTGAGCCGGGCCGTATTTATGAATTGCGCTATACCGCTCAAGACCCTGTGGTGACAGGTCTAGGCTTGGCTGCGGTACGCGATGCGTTGTCGTTCTTCCGTTATGAAGAGCAAGATAAAACTGGCCAGACTAACCCCTTGCTAGATCAGCAGGGTACGTTGCCTGAGCATGTTTTAGCATTTGGTATTTCGCAGTCTGGTCGTGTGCTGCAAACCATGTTGCTAGATGGTTTGCATGTGGACGAGAAACAGCGTCCTACCTTTGATGGTGGTTTCTTGCACGTAGCAGGTGGCGGTAAAGGTAGTTTTAATCACCGTTTTGCGCAAACTACGCGTCATTTCAGCCCACACGAAGAATCCATTTACCCTACTGACTACTTCCCATTTGCTACGGTCACCCAGCGTGATGAGGTATCGGGTAAAGAGGCCAGTGTATTGGATGAGGCCAAGAAAGTAGGCGTAGTGCCTAAGCTGGTGTACACCGCTAGTTCTACCGATTACTGGGCACGTGCGGCATCGTTGCTGCACACGGATACCGAAGGCAAAACCGACCTACCACTAGACGATCACGCCAGAGCCTATTTGCTAAGTGGTGCTCAACACGTGATTGCCACGCCGCCAGCTCGCGGCATTTACGAGAACTGCTTGCTGCCTACCGACTATCGTCCGCAACTGCGTGCACTGTTGGTGGCTTTAGACGAGTGGGTGGTAGACGATAAAGCGCCGCCAGCCTCTAAGATTCCTAGCATCCAAGACGGTACTTTGGTGTCGTTGGCGGATTATAAGGTGGCGTTAACCGACGTACCTGAAGGTTTGCGACAACCTACTCGCTATTTGCAGCCACCACGTTTGCAGTTGGGGGAGCGTTTCGATGCCCAAGGTATTTCGGATGTACAACCTCCTGTTTTCGGCAAAGCCTACAACACGTTGGTGCCTCAGGTGAATGCAGAAGGTAATGAGTTGGCAGGTTTGCAAACCCCTCAAGTCGCTGTACCTGTAGGTGCTTATTTGGGCTGGAATTTGCGTAATGCAGAAGCTGGTGCACCGGATGCCTTGGCGCGGTTGTATGGTTCGTTCTTGCCATGGTCTGCCGAGCAATTGGCACAGCGCTATGAATCGCGTGAAGCCTATGTTCAGCAGGTAGAGAAAGTGGCTCGTGAACAGGTGCAAGAACGTGTGCTGTTAGAGCAAGATGTGCAGGCCGTCGTCAACCAAGCGGCAGGGTTGTATGACCGTGTCGTGGCTAAGCCTGTGGACAACCTGCAGTGTGAGTACCAGCAAGCAGCGAAGTCGTAAGCGAATAAAAGAGCGCTGCAGTCTCTTGCAGTGGCGTTATATACTACGTACCAATGTGGTTGGGGTTTTAGTACCTCAACCAGCAAGGAGACATCGTAAGCCGACCTCTGGCCATGACCAGCAGGTCGGCTCATACATTGGTTTACAGTGACATATGACTCAGCCTCACTCTGGTACGGCCAAAGCGACGGGAACCGCCGCGTTTTCCAAATTTATTCATCTGCTGCAACTGGTTGCAGATAGTGCCGAGCCCTTAACCATCCCGCAACTGGCACAGTTGAGCGGATACCCACGTTCCACGGTGTACCGTAGCGTGGGTGGACTGGTGTCCGAAGGTTTGCTTGTGGAGTCACTGAATGGCGAGGCCTACCAATTAGGGCCACGTTTGGTGCAGTTGGCCAGTCGCAGTTGGGACCGATCAGAATTGCGTTTGGTCTCGGTGCAGGCCTTGCAAGCGCTGCGTGATCAAACCAATGAAACGGTGCACTTGGCTGTGCCCAGTGGCGATCGCATGGTGTACATAGAAAAATTGGAAAGCACCAGTGCGGTGCGTATGGCGTCCTACATAGGCTCCAGTGTTTCTATGCATTCGTCGTCGGTGGGCAAAGCGTATCTGGCGGCGTTGGGTGAGCCTGAGCGTCAGGCACTGATTAACAGCCTGTCTTACGAGCGTTATACCGAAAATACCGTGGTTAATCCTACGCAATTGGCTGAACAGGTGAATACCGTGCAGCAGCGTGGTTGGTCGGTAGACGACGAAGAAAACGAAGCCGGTATTTACTGTTTCGGTGCTGTGATCTTGGGTGCTAAACAGCAACCTGTTGCTGCCATTAGTGTGAGTACACTGCGTTTCCGTCAGGCCGAAGACCCTATGCAGGCCTATGTGAAACCGCTGCTGGAAACCTGCAAAAAAATCTCTCAACGTATTGCGCAAAGCCCGGCTTTGGCGGACAGCGCACATATCTGGTAATGCTGGGCGGCATTGTGCCGTTATCTTTCCTGGGTAAATCGGCGCAGGTGATGAACCTGCGCTAATTTTTTCGTTTTTGTGGTCTACCCAGCGACGCTTTGTAGTGCAAATCTCGTAAAAATACTTCAAGTTTCAACATTTTAGGGTTATCCCTAATAGTTGTGATGGAGAGCTAGTCAATAAAATTCTATCCACTATATGGACTAATTGCCCACAATATGGACAAGACTATGACTACAGATACAAAAGAGTTCGGTGAGCTGACCCCTTACCAATATCCCAACCCTAAAGAAGCTTCGCCAGAAATCGTGGTTCCTCACGCGATTCCTGAAGATGAGCGCGTTTGGGTGCCCCAGGCAGAAAACGTGTGGTTCCGCCCACTCTGTTTGAACGCCAGCCAGGGCTACTGGACTAACTTGCTGCGCGTGCGTAAATCTGGCGTGTTGAGTCGTCACCGCCACCCACAAGCTGTGCATGGTTTTGTGTTGAAAGGTCGCTGGCGCTACCTAGAGCACGATTGGGAAGCCACAGAAGGCAGCTACGTGTACGAACCACCCGGTGAGACACACACGCTGTACGTGCCCGAAGACGTAGAAGAAATGATCACCTACTTCACGGTGAACGGCTTGATGTACTACACCGATCCATGGGGCAAAGGCGTAGGCTTTGAAGACGTATTCACCAAAATCGATATGTGCCGCAAGCACTATACCGAAGTAGGTCTGGGTGAGGATTTCGTTGATCAATTCATTCGTTGATCATGCAAAATTCCGTTCAATACGATTTTAGCGGCCAAGTTGCCATCGTTACCGGTGGCCGGGCTGGCATAGGTAAAGCCATCGCTGACAAATTGGCCAGCGCTGGCGCCACCGTTTCCATCTGGGATTTGGAAGCGGATGAGTCCTTGCCTTTGCACTATCGCGTTGACATCAGTAATGCAGAAACGTTGCAGCAAGCCGCTGCACGTCTGCATGCTGATGCCGGACGCATTGATATGCTGGTGAACAATGCTGGTTATGCAGGCCCAACCACCACCTTGTGGGAATACCCGGCTGACGTCTGGCAAAAGATCATCGATATCAATCTGGTAGGGGTGTTTAACACCTGTAGAGCGATTGTGCCCTACCTGCTGCAACAGCAGTCTGGCCGTATCGTGAACATCGCGTCGCTAGCCGGTAAAGAAGGTACGCCGAATGCGTCTGCCTATAGTGCCGCCAAAGCCGGTGTGTTGGCGTTGACCAAATCACTAGGTAAAGAGCTGGCCACCAGCAACGTACTGGTGAATGCGATTGCCCCTGCTGCCGTGAATACCACGTTGTTGGCGCAAATGTCTGCCGAACACGTGCAGACCATGATCAACAAAAGCCCTATGCAACGTTTAGGAACCGTAGACGAAGTCGCTGAATTGACAGCGTGGTTGTGTTCGTCCGCGTGTTCGTTCAGTACCGGTGCAGTGTTTGATCTGTCCGGAGGCCGGGCTACCTACTAATCAGCCCGCATCGTTTTTCCAACAATAACTACCCCACAAATGCGAGACACAAGTATGTTCAAACACAAAATTTTTGCTGCTTTCTCTTTGACGGTTCTTAGCGGCTTGGCTGCAAGCCCAGCTTTAGCCGCGTATCCAGAGCGCCCCATTCAGATGATTGTGCCCTGGTCAGCCGGCGGCGGTACCGATACCGTAGCGCGTTTGGTTGCGGCGGGTTTGGAACGTGAATTGGGTAAGCCAATCAACGTGATTAACCGTCCCGGTGCAGGTGGCGTGATTGGTCACACAGCGATTAGCAACGCGAAATCTGATGGCTACACCATCGGTTTGGCAACCGCTGAACTGGTGACATACCGTTGGATGAAAACGTCCCCGCTGGCGTACAGCGATGTGCAGCCTATCTCGCAAATGAACTTTGATGCGGCGGCATTTAGCGTCAATGTAGATAGTGAATGGGACAACATGGATGCGGCGTTTGAAGCCATCCGTTCCGAACCTGTGGGCAAATACAAATTGTCCGGTATTCCTGCTGGTGCTGCCTACCACTTGGCGCTGGCACAAGCATTGAAACAAGCCGACATTGATCCTAAGAAAGTCACTGTAGTGCCTAGCCAAGGTGCAGCACCCGGTTTCCAAGAGTTGGCAGCAGGTGGTGTGCAGATCGTAGCGTCTGCGTTGCCTGAAGGTAAAACTATGCGTGATGCGGGTTTGGTGCGCACATTGGCTGTGATGGCTGACGAGCGTTTGCCTTCTTTTGCCGATATCCCAACTATAGGTGAGGCTACAGGTCGCCCATTGGCAGCCGGTACATGGCGTGGTCTGGTAGGCCCTAACGGTATGCCGGATGAAGCAGTACAAGCTATTGCTGCCGCCGCAGAAAAAGTGGCGCAGTCACCCGAGTTTCTGGAAGCCATGAACCGTGCTGGTTTTGGTGTGAAATGGAGCAACCCTGAAGAGTTCGGCGTATTCATGCAGCAATCCGACGAAGTGAGCGGTCAGCTGATTGCAGATCTTGAGTTGGTACAGCAGTAATACTTAGGAACGTAGCATGCGAATCAATGATGCATTAACTGGACTGATTTTGGCGGTAGGCAGTGTGTTGCTACTGATGTATGCACAGACATTGCCCAAATTATCAGGGTTGCCGTATGGGCTTGGCACGTTTCCATCAGTGATCGCATGCGGTCTGCTGCTGGGTAGTGTGGGGCTGATGTATTCAGGTCTGCGCCAATACCTGGCCACTAAAGGGCAGGCTAAAAAAGTACGCCAGCCACGGCTGGCGGCTTTTCTCTATGCCATGAGCGTGCCAGCGGCCATTGTGGTGTACATGGTGTTTGAGTCGTGGTTGGGCTTTGCACCACTGTGTTTTGTGATTGTGTTTTCCATGATTGGCTGGTTAACACAACGCTGGAAAATGGCGGCACTCGTCGCTCTCAGTACCACGGTAGTGATGTGGCTGGTGTTTTCCGAAGTCTTGCAGGTTCCTTTGCCAACCATGCCGTTCTGATATCACTACAAAGGAATAATTGTGTCTGCATTTCTTGAAGCCTTAGATCAGGTATTCAGCCTGCACGTCTTTTTGACGATCGTAGGTTCGGCCATTTTTGGTTTGTTCATGGGGGCTATCCCCGGATTAACGGCCACCATGGCAACGGCACTGCTGGTGCCTGTGACATTTTTTATGGGTCCTATACAGGCGATTGCGGCCATTGTGTCCGCTACTGTGATGACCTTGTTTGCGGGGGATATTCCCTCTGCTTTGTTGCGTATTCCGGGTACACCAGCGTCGGCCGCGTACACCAATGATGCCTATTTGATGGGGCAGAAAGGCCGCCCCGGTCAGGTTCTGGGTGTAATGCTGCTGTGTTCCTCTATTGGAGGCATTCTGGCCATTATGGTGATCTCGCAATTCGCGCCGTCGTTGGCTCGCGTATCGCTGAATTTCACTAGCTACGAGTACTTCTGGTTAGCACTGCTGGGCTTGTCCAGTGCTGTGTTGGTGTCTCAGGGACAACCGCTGAAAGGCTGTATCTCCTTGGGTCTGGGTTTGTTGCTGTCCACCGTTGGTATTGATGCGGTGGTGGGTATGCCGCGCTTAACCTTTGACAGTATTGAACTTAGCGCGGGTATTTCTGTGCTGCCCACCATGATTGGTATTTTTGCGGTGACAGAGTTGCTGCGTAAATTGCCTAGTATGCGTTTTGCCCAAGAAGCACCTAAACCATTGAAAACCGATCAGGTGTTCAAAGGCACAGGCAAGCTACTGTACAAGTACAAAGGGCAAGCGGCGGGTGGTACGGCAGTAGGCACCATTGTGGGCATCTTGCCTGGTGCGGGGGCCGATATTGCTGCTTGGGTGGCCTACGCCATTTCCAAGCGCTTCTCTAAAACACCCGAGAAGTTCGGTACCGGACACCCTGAAGGCTTGATTGCGGCAGCATCGGCGAATAACACCTCCTTAACCGGTACGTATGTGCCTGCATTGGTGTTTGGTATTCCGGGCGATACAGTCACCGCTATTGTGATTGGCGTATTGCTGATGAAAGGCATCACCCCCGGCCCTATGGTGTTCATCACCGAAGCGCCACTGGTGTACTCCGTTTACATCACCTTTATCGTCGCCAGTTTGTTGATGATCCCTCTGGGTTGGCTGGCCATTCGTAGTGCGGGTCGCGTGTTGTCCGTGCCTAGCAGCATCTTGTACCCCATCATTTTGATGTTCTGTATTGTGGGCGCGTACTCGGCAAACAACTCCATTTTTGATGTGGGCATCATGCTGGTGATGGGGCTGGTGGCGTATTTCTTAGAAGAAAATGACTTCCCCACTGCGCCACTAATTTTGGCATTGATCTTGGGCCCGCTGATCGAAGAAAACTTGATGAAGTCCTTGATCAAAGCTGAAGGTGATCTGTCCATGTTCTATGACCGCCCGTTGGCCATGTGGCTGGGTGGGATCACATTGTTGATCTGGTTCTTCCTGATCTTTGGTGGCGTTTTGCGCAAGTTGATCTTTAGAAAACCAGCCACGTCTGGCGCTGCCACTCACTAAAACGACTTTACGAGAAATAGTAATTATGAGTTTCAAAGAACAGCTCTTCCAAGGGCAGCATATCTTGGTGACTGGTGCTACACAGGGTATTGGTGCAGGTATTGCGAACTACCTGCACAGTTTGGGTGCGACAGTAACGGCGGCGGGTTTGGGTAGTACCGAAAACGTGTTGCATCCCGATATTCAAGTAAAGCTGGTTAACGTGAGCGATGAAGCGTCTGTACACGCGTTGTTCGATAACGATGAGCCTCTGCACCATGTAGTGAACTGCGCCGGCATTATCAAACGCCAAGCCGAGCACCAACTGGATGTGTTTGAGCAAGTATTGGATGTGAACCTGACAGGCACCATGCGCATCAGCAGCGATGCACGTGCTAAATTGCGCGACACCAAAGGTTCTATTGTGAACATGGCCTCTATGTTGAGCTTTTTTGGCGGTGGTTTGGTGCCTGCTTATGCTGCCAGTAAAGGTGGTGTAGCGCAATTAACTAAATCATTGGCAATTGCTTATGCTGTGGATGGCATTCGTGTGAACGCGGTGGCTCCTGGTTGGATTGCAACACCGTTAACCCTAGATTTGCAGAACGATCCTGTTCGATCTTCGGCTATTTTGGGCCGTACTCCGCTTAACCGCTGGGGAACGCCTGAGGATGTGGCTAAAGCGGTGGCCTTTTTGTGCTCTGATGCGGCAGCTTTCATGACAGGCGTAATTTTGCCTGTGGATGGTGGTTATTTGGTTGCATAATGTGCCAAATTTCCGGCCCTCTATGAAGGGGTAGTAAGAAAGTAGAAGACGCCTACAGACTTTGTTTGTAGGCGTTTTTTGTGGGCAAATATAGGCAGAAAAATGTCAAATGCTGGCATGATCGCTACAACGGCAAAATATGAGGGTTTGTACTAGGTAGTAGCAAACTGCTCTGGTCATTGCACAAAAGCTGTTGCTATACTCGCCAACAGACGCAGGGGTACTCAATGAGCTTTTTTAGCTTTATTGGGTTGAGAGAGTCCCTTCGCACCAGTACGGATAATGCCGACGCTGGAAGCGCGTTCTGCTGAAGTAGCATGCAATATGTAGGGTCTCATTGTGTACGGTTTCGTGCCTGTTGATGCCTTACTCAGGCAGAACTCCTCCACTCGGCTCCGGTTTTTTATTTACGGAGCTTCAATGAAAACCACAACCCCCTTCTTGGCTAACACGGCAACAGTAGACGAAGCCGCCATTCAGCCTTTACCGTGTTCACGCAAAATCTACCAAGTGGGTTCCCGCCCCGATATACGCGTACCGTTTAGGGAAATCACCCAAGCCGATACTCCCACCATGTTGGGCGGCGAGAAGAACCCACCACTCACCATTTACGACACCAGTGGCCCATACACCGACCCATCCGTGCGCATTGATCTGCGTGATGGTTTGCCTTCTGTGCGCCATGCATGGATTGAAGAGCGTGGCGATACCATTGTGTTGCCCGGCGTAAGCAGTGATTATGGTCGCCAACGTCAGGCCGACCCTAGCTTGGCAGACATGCGCTTTAACCTGACACGCCAACCTCGTAAAGCCAAAGAGGGTGCTAACGTCACGCAAATGCACTATGCGCGTCGTGGCATTATCACGCCAGAAATGGAGTTTGTGGCAATACGCGAAAACCTACGCCGTGAAGAGTATTTGGAGTCCTTGCGCAACAGCGGCCCAGAGGGTGAAAAGCTGGCTCAACGCATGACCTTCCAGCATCCCGGCGAGAGCTTTGGTGCCTCTATCCCATCCATCATTACGCCAGAATTTGTGCGCGATGAAATTGCACGTGGTAGAGCCATTATCCCTGCCAACATTAACCACCCAGAATGTGAACCCATGATTATTGGGCGTAACTTCTTGGTGAAAATTAACGCCAATATTGGTAACTCGGCGGTGAGCTCAGGAATCTCTGAAGAAGTAGAGAAAATGACGTGGGCCATACGTTGGGGTGGTGATACGGTGATGGATTTGTCCACAGGCAAGCACATCCACGAAACCCGTGAATGGATTATTCGTAACTCGCCTGTGCCTATAGGTACGGTGCCTATTTACCAAGCACTGGAAAAAGTGAATGGCAAAGCCGAAGACCTGACATGGGAAATCTTCCGCGACACCCTGATTGAGCAGGCCGAACAAGGTGTGGACTATTTCACCATTCATGCTGGCGTACGTTTGCCCTTTGTGCCTATGACGGCTAACCGCATGACAGGTATCGTGTCGCGCGGTGGTTCCATCATGGCGAAATGGTGTTTAGCGCATCACCGAGAAAGCTTCATCTACGAACACTTTGAAGATATCTGTGAAATCATGAAAGCCTACGACGTGAGCTTCTCGCTAGGCGATGGCTTACGCCCAGGTTCCACCTACGATGCCAACGATGAAGCCCAGTTTGCCGAGCTAAAAACCTTGGGTGAACTGACGCAAATCGCGTGGAAACATGACGTGCAGGTGATCATCGAAGGCCCTGGTCACGTGCCCATGCAGAAGATCAAAGAGAACATGGACTTGCAGCTTGAACACTGCAAAGAAGCACCGTTCTACACCTTGGGACCATTGGCAACCGACATTGCACCGGGCTACGACCACATTACCTCAGGTATTGGAGCAGCCCTGATCGCGTGGTACGGCACGGCCATGTTGTGCTATGTAACCCCTAAAGAACACTTGGGATTACCCAACAAAAAAGACGTTAAAGACGGCATCATCACCTACAAAATTGCGGCACACTCGGCTGACTTGGCAAAAGGCCATCCCGGCGCGGCAGTACGTGACAATGCCTTGTCTAAAGCACGTTTCGAATTCCGTTGGGAAGACCAGTTCAACCTAGGTTTAGACCCAGACACAGCGCGTGAATTCCACGACGAAACCTTGCCTAAAGACTCCATGAAAGTGGCGCACTTCTGCTCCATGTGCGGCCCACACTTCTGCAGCATGAAAATTACCCAAGATGTGCGGGAGTATGCGGCTCAGAAAGGCGTAGAAGACGAAGCAGCTTTGCAAAAAGGTATGGAAGAAAAAGCCATAGAGTTCGTGCAAAAAGGTGCGTTGCTGTATCACGTGGAGTAAGTGATGGGGGGCATCATGGCTAGCGAGGGTTTGCTGGCCATGATGTGTTTTTGTTACTGCTGTAAGGGGGTTAAAAGCCCGCCTAGCAGCTACTGTCTGCCGTAGTCTTAGGCTGCGAAAGTGTTTTTTTATTTGAGAC
>SRSN01000091.1 GCA_004791645.1 Alcaligenaceae bacterium 429 | reverse complement strand
CAATTATTCTCATTTCTATATAGTGATTAGATGGAAGCAGTGCATTGCTTGCACCACAACGTACACGTTTAGGGCCTAGCGCGTAAAAGCAGGGCTGGAAGGCGCTATGCGTAAAGCGTTTAGCGT
Organism: Alcaligenaceae bacterium 429; assembly: GCA_004791645.1. Classification (GTDB taxonomy): domain Bacteria; phylum Pseudomonadota; class Gammaproteobacteria; order Burkholderiales; family Burkholderiaceae_B; genus Paenalcaligenes. Next base: position 13,052 of record SRSN01000091.1, on the reverse strand, counting down.
GGAGGTTCAATCTCTCTACGTGCTGCGTCAATCCACTTTTGCAGTGCTGGTAAGGCGAGGATGCGTGCTATCCAAGCTTGACAGGGGACACTGACGGGCAGTTGGTAGTGATGAATACGGATAGCCACTGGTGCGAAAAATGCGTCCACGGTAGTGAAACGATTGCCGGCCAAAAAAGGCCCTGCAAAGCTTTGTAAACCGTTTTCCCATAGCTCGACAATGCGTGCCAGATCTTTGGACAGTTCAGTATCAATAACCGCTAAAGGGGCTTGAGGACTACAGTTCATGGGGCATTGCGTACGTAGCGCTTGAAATCCAGAGTGCATTTCGGCGGTAGCACTACGAGCCCAGACACGTGCGGATTTATTTTGTGGCCAAGCAGCGGGGTAGGCCTCAGCAATGTGTTCACAAATAGCGAGAGAATCCCATACGAGCAAGTCTCCATCCTTCAGACAAGGGACTAGCCCTGTGGGTGAAAACCGTCTGAATTTTTCGTAACTATGTCCATTACCACCATAGCTGCTAAAGGTTTCTACCACTTCGTGGAATGGCACCCCCAACATTTTTAGCAGTAACCATGGTCGTAGTGACCAGGATGATAAGTTTTTATTCGCAATGTGTAGAGTGAGCATTGTGGGAGTTGGTGAGGACTATAGGAGGTTTCGAGCAATAGTGAAGCGTAAAAGATTACAGAATTCGCTCTAAGATGGAAACTGGTTATTGTCCCGAATTTTTGATGTGTAACGAATGAGTAGTTTGTGTCAGAGAGTAATTTAAGTTTAAACGAATAAAAAATGGCTCATCTTAGTGAGCCAAGGGGTGATGTTATGCAGTGGATGCCGCTTTTCTATGTTCTTTAATACTGGACCAGAAGCCTAAGAGGGCTATTACAGCGGTGATAAGCAAAATCGTTAGACTAATAGGGCGGTCAACAAAGGTGGAGAAGTGACCATCTGATAGCAGCATAGAACGACGGAAATGCTGTTCAATTAGTGGCCCAAGTACAAAGCCTAAGATTAGCGGTGCCATAGGGTATTGAAAACAACGTAACACATAGCCGATGATTCCAAAGCCTGCGACAAATAGAATATCTACCACGCTGTAGTTAACACTGTATGTGCCTATGGCGATAAACATGAGCACTGCGGGGAACAATAAATGGTAAGGGATCGTGAGTACACGTACCCATACGCCAATTAGTGGCACGTTCAGTATCACTAACAGAATATTTCCTATCCAGAAACTCATGATCAATCCCCAGAATAAATCGGGTTGTTCAGTCATAAGCTGTGGACCTGGTGCTATGCCGTGTATCATCAGCGCGCCTAGCATCAGCGCCATAGTAGGACTACCTGGAATACCTAAGGATAACGTAGGGATAAATGAGGTTTGATCCGCTGCACTATTTGCTGTTTCGGGAGCCATAATGCCTTCAATTGCACCGTCACCAAAACGTTCGGGTGTCTTGGAGCAGCGTTTCTCAATAGCGTAGGATACAAAGGCAGCAAGTGATGGTCCTGTACCAGGTAACGTACCGAAAAAAGAACCAATGGTGGAGCCTCGGAACATCGCCCCCCAAGAGCGTTTCATATCATCTTTGGTGGGCTTCATTGCACCAAAGCTAAGGGTTTTCTTGTCTACGTCTTTGGCGTTGACCTTACCGACGCTAGCTACAACTTCAGCAATACCAAATACACCCATTGCCAACGCAATAAGGCTGATGCCATCGCCTAAATCCAGTAGGCCAAAAACAAAGCGAGGTGTACCAGTGTAAATATCTGTACCTACCATGCCTACGGTAATGCCTAGCACTACCATCAGTAGCCCTTTGATAAATGAGCCGTTGGATACACTACTGGCGGCAACTAGACCCAACAACATCAAGGAGAAGTATTCCGGTGCTGAAAAGGAAATAGCATATGAAGCAATAATGGGGGAAAACATCATGAGCAACAAAATGCCTACTGAGCCACCTACCAATGAGGCTACTGTGGTCATCAGCAGTGCGACGCCACCTCTGCCTTGTTTGGTCATGGGATAACCGTCGAGGCAAGTAATAGCATTAGTAGGCGAGCCTGGTACGTTCAGCAATACGGAGGCCGTGCTGCCTCCATAGGTAGTCCCATACCAAATTCCCGCGAGCATAATCAGCGCGGCAGTAGGTTCCATGTGAAAGGTAATGGGAAACAGCATGGAAATGGCTGCAAGCACACCAACCCCAGGAATTACGCCAAGAAATGTGCCTATCAGCACACCAAGGAAGCAATACAGCAGGTTATCAAAGGTCAGGGCGACGCTAAGGCCTAAAATGGCGTTGGAAAATAAATCCATTAGAACACCCCATTCAGGAGGCTAAAGTTCATGCTTAGCATGAGCTTGAAAACAATATAAGCGATACCAAATAACGCCAAAGCAAGCACGAGCTTGCCTACCCAGGTGCCGCGTTTTTCAGACATAGAGGACAAAAGGACTAGCGCAACAATGGCGGGCAGAGCACCCAAGCTTTCTATGAGTACAGCAAACGCGATAATAGAAAGCGTGACAAAAAATGCAGGTCGTAGACTGAACTCTCGTTTTTGAGCTTTAACACCTAGGCTAGCTAGCATAACTAGCAGACCTAGAATTGACATGGACACTCCTAGAATGGCTGGGAAAAACCCAGGCCCCATGTTGGTTAATTCGCCCATATCGTAATGGCTGCGGGCATAAAAAAAAGTCGCCAACCCAAGTAAGACAAAAAGTCCTCCTAGGGTCATGTCCGCATAGTCATTTTTCTTCATGGTGTGGTGTCTCCAGTGCCTGATGATGTAAGCGAATCAGGCGGGTGAACAGCGAAGCTTGAGAAGTGCTTCGCTTTGTATGTAATTATTTTTTAGTAATATTTGCCTCTTGCAGCACACGTTGCCAACGAGGGTATTCTTCACTTAGCATTTCTGCAAAGGCCTCAGGGCTACCGCCTACAACTGTGCTACCTTCGCGTTCAAAGGCTTCGATAAGCTCAGGATCTTGTAAGGCTGTGCGCACTGCTTCGTTTAATAACGTAACGGTGCTAGCGTCCATGTTGCTAGGGCCAATGACGGCTTTCCATTCGTTTACATCAAAGTTGTCGTAGCCCAGTTCAGCAATGGTGGGTACGTCAGGCAGTGCGTGGCTGCGCTCTTTGGAAGTAACAGCGAGAGGGCGTACTGAACCTGCTCGTATGTGAGACAGTGCACTAGGTAAGCTGGTAGCAACAAAGCCTAAATGACCACCCATGGCTTCAGTAATTGCTTGTGTTGCACCAGGGTAAGGAATATGGCGGATTTTGGCCCCGCTTAACTGGCCTAAGTACTCCATAGCTAAGTGACTAACCGTACCAATTCCGGGGGTGCCCATCGTGATGCTCTTGCCAGACTGTGCGTCTTGAATCAAATCAGTAAACTGCGTGTAGGGGGAGTTCTCTGCCACCACAATCACTACTGGTTGAGACGCAACTACCGAAATTAAACTGAAGTCTTTTAGCGTGTCATAGCTAATGTCTTTGTTCATGTTCGGATTGATGGTCATGTTAGACGTCTGACCCATTGCTAGGGCATGTCCATCAGATTTTTGACGCAGCAGGTAAGCCAAGCCAATACTACCGGCAGCTCCTGGTTTGTTTTCTACAATGAAATTCCAACCGCTGGATTTAGCAAGTTTATCTGTGAGTAAACGGGCAGAGATGTCTGTGCCACCACCAGGTGGGTAAGGCACAATGAAACTAATGGCTCGGCTTGGGTATGTATCTGCTAATACAAGGCTAGGGGTAGCCATAGACAATAAACTAGTACCCGCCAATAGTGCTGCAGCAAATTTGTTTTTCATGATTTCCTCCGATTCTCTATTTTTGTGGCATTACAAAGGGCAGTTTTTCTTGCGTAGTAGGGTGAGAAAACGATCTACGTCTGGCGTGCCGGCCATGTTTTGAGCTCGTACTTTTTCTTCATGACGCCCTAACTCTTGGCAGCGTGTAAGCAGAGCTTGGGCATCACTAGCTGGGACGCAAACTACGCCATCAGCATCGGCGACAATCAAGTCACCAGGGTTTACAACCATGCCTGCGCAGGCAATAGGTGTGTTGAGCTCACCTGGACCTTCTTTTTTAGGGCCCTTATGTGTATGTCCTTTTGCATAGATAGGCATGTCTCCTTGTGCCCATTCCTCTATGTCGCGTATTGCTCCATCAATAACAAAGCCGCCAATTTTTTTTGCAATCGCCGTGGTACGCATCAAGCCACCAATCACGGCAGTAGACAAATCTGCGCTAGCATCAACAACAATAATGTCACCGGGCTGGGCGCTAAGAATAGCAGCATGGATCATCAGGTTATCGCCGGGGCGTGTTTTAACCGTAACAGCGTTACCGCATAAGCCTCCGCGCTGGATGGCGCCGTGATAATCGTGTAGGCCATTGCTACCGTGAAAGCGTCCCAAACTATCACTAATATGTGCTGTAGGTACGCTTTGATACGTTTCTAGCAGCTCAGCTGACAGTGTTTGCACACGAGGCTTCATTACAAAACCTGCTGGCCATTCGGCATTTTGTGCCTGTATTAAGTAGTTGTTCATGTTGTTGTGGCTCCTTGTCTGTATTGGGGGTTTACTAGTCTGGCCTCATCAATGGTTTTGTTTTTGAGGTAATCCAGTAAGTTCTGCGCGGCCATCATGGCGGTACGTTCTAACGACTGATCTGTGCTGCCGCCTAAGTGTGGGCTGAGCACAATACGATCCAGTGCAAAGAAAGGGTGATTGCTGGCAGGTGGTTCTGTGGCTAAGGTGTCTAAACCAGCAGCGTAAAGCTGACCACTGGTTATGGCTTCTGCAAGTGCGGCTTCATCAATTAATTGGCCTCTAGCAGTATTAATTAAGATGCTGTCAGGCTTCATGCGCGCGAAAGTGCTGCTTGTGAACAGGGGATGACCGTTCTCTTGAGCAGGACAATGTAGGGACACTACATCAGACTGAGCAAGTAGTTCGTCTAATGTGGCAGTTAACGTGTAAGGAGACTCTGTAATAAAGGGGTCGTATGCCAGCACACGCATTCCTAGTGCGTTGGCTAGTAGGGCTACGTGTTGAGCAATACGTCCTAAGCCGACTAGCCCTAGAGTTTTGCCGTACAGCTCTTTACCTTGGTCTGCACGAGGCCATAAACCTTGTCGAACAGCTGCATTTCCCTGAGGAATTTGGCGTGCACATGCTAATAGCAGGCCTATGCATAACTCAGCAACCCCGTAGGCATTTGTGCCAGGGGTGACTAAAACGGGAATACCTCGCTCACTAGCTGCGTTGATGTCCACGTTATCGTAGCCAATGCCATGCCTTGAGATCACTTTTAGGGTAGGGCAGTGAGCAATAAGATCTTGGCTAATTTTGTAGGTTCTAGACAAAATAGCGTCTACGTGCTGGGTGCGGGCAATTTGTTCTAGCTCGGCTTGTTTGTCATCAGAACTTAAAAATAGCAATTTGCAACCAGCTTGGTTTAGGTAATCAATAGCGGCTTGGCTGATTGTGGCAGCAGTGATCAGTACAGTAGATGTCATTGTTTTGTTATGCTTCGGGCGTATTCAAGTTTCTTTCTGGTGTGCCGGTGTAGGACCATAGCCATCCTTTGGGCATAGGGCCTTTGTTGCGTGTACTTGCTTGGTTTTGCTCCCAAGCATGCGTCAAAATACCCACTGAGCGCGACAGCACAAACAGGCCTCGGCATAAGGCAGCAGGAAAACCCAGTGCTCCGTAAATTGCAGCTGTTGCACCATCTATATTCATAGGTACTGGGCGAGACTTTAGGGATGCGATGTGATGTTCTACGCCTAGAGCAATTTCTCTATAGTTCCCTGTTGTGGCGTGTGCGTGTTCGGCTGTTTCTAGTAACTGCATCAATGGGCGGCTTCTAGGGTCTATAGGGTGAAAACGGTGCCCAAAACCAGGTACATATTTTTTTCCTGATGCAAAAAAAGCGTGCAATTCGTTTTGAATAGCGCTGTCTAGATCTAGCCCTTTCTCTATGCCTTGTTGTATACGTTGAAAGAATTCAAGGCATTGCTCTCCCGCTCCACCATGTACATCACCTAATACATTGGCAGCTGAGGCCATCGCATTGTTAATGCCTACCCCACAACTCATCGCCATACGTGCAATAGCAATACTTGGAGCTTGTGGACCATGGTCTACACCAGCCATTAGTGCTGCATTGAACAAAGTCTCTTGCTCAGGGTTAGGAACATCACCTTTCAGCATTAACCAGATCATGGCAGTGAAACTAAGCTGTCCAATCAGTTCTTGTATGGGGTAACCATGAAACTGAATCACTCCAGGGCTCATCTTAATGATGTCGGTAGCCCACCATTGAGCTGCTTGTTCTTTAGGGTCTAGGACAGAGGTCATGTGCTGTTTCCTTAGATGATGGCGTCTTGAGCAAGTTGCTCAATAGCGTCTGAGCTGTATCCCAGCTCACTCAACAATGCGTGTGTGTGTTCGCCCAACAGTGGAGGGTAGCTTTCGGGGGCTGGGTCGCCTGAATGCAAGCGGAATCCAGCACGTACTACCTTAATTTCTTTGCCGTCTTTGCTTTGTAGGGTTTTGATAAATTGACGCTCTTGCATTTGTGGATGCGCTAGAGCAGTAGGAATATCTTGTACGACCCCAGCGGGTACATCGTGTCGGTTTAGCAGCTCTGACCAGTACTCGGCAGATTGAGAGCTGAGTGCGTCTTCTAGCTCTTTATTCAACAATAAACGGTTTTGTTTCCGTGTTTCACGAGCTTGAAAACGCGGATCAGTTAACCAGTCTTCTCGGCCAACCAGGCGTGCTAAACGTTCAAACTGTGCTTGTTGATTGGCAGCAATATTGAGCAAGCTTGTTTGTGTACGGAAGGCTCCGGAGGGCACGGCGGTCATGTTTTGATTGCCCAGCCGTGAGGGTTGCACGCCAGAAATCAACCAGTTAGATACCACCCAGCCCATAGTGCCTAGTGTGGATTCCAACATTGAGACATCTATGAAATCGCCGTGTCCGGTGCTGCTGCGTTTTACGAGGGCAGAGCTTATAGCAAAAGCAGCGTTAAGTCCGCCAATGGTGTCGCATACGGGGTAACCCACGCGTAGTGGACCTGAGTCTTGATCACCTGTGACACTCATAACCCCCGCTAGCCCTTGCACAATTTGGTCATAGGCTTGTAGCGGTGCCATGGGACCATCTTGACCAAAGCCTGAAATGGAGCAATAGACTAGTTTGGGATTTACTTCGCGTAAAGCTGCATAAGAAAGACCTAGTCTGTCCATTACACCTGCACGAAAATTTTCCACTAGTACATCAGCGCTTTCTATGAGCTTTAAGAAAACCTCTTTGCCTTGTGGGTGTTTTAAATCCAGAGTCAGCGATTGCTTACCCGCATTTTGAGCTAAGAAAGAAGTGCCCATTTGTTGTTGGTTCAATGTGGCATCCGCGCCGAGTTGACGAGCAAGGTCTCCTACTTTTGGGCGTTCTACTTTAATAACTTCGGCACCAAGCTGCGCAAGCAAGTAGCAAGCATATGGTCCTGCTAGCACATTGGTTAAGTCTAAAACTCGTATCCCTGATAAAACATCTGACACTACAAGGGCCTCTATAAAATTACATCGTTCTGCCTAGCAAAACGATCGTTCTGTTTTGTGTAATGAGAAAGTAGTTTACAATTCGCCTCATCGTCAACAGAATTTGGTAGAGAAAAACCCTTAGTTCATTTTTCTCCCTGGTTTTTTATGAGTGTGTAAGCAGTCCATGACGCAAAAAAATAATCGAGTTGAGTCGGTGGAAAGGGCGTTGTCTATCTTGAATGCTTTTAAGGAAGGCAATGCGGAACTAAGCTTGGCTGAGCTAGCAACTAAAACAGACCTGTACAAAAGTACGATCCTGCGTTTGATAGGATCGTTAGAACTCTTTGGTTATATACAGAAGACGGCTGGAGGTACCTATAGACTGGGACCAGCTTTGTTTCAGTTAGGGGGGCTGTACAAGCAAGCCTTTGATATCGAGGCTTTCGTTAGGCCAATTTTGGCTGAGTTGGTAGAGCACACTGGGGAGACAGCGGCCTACTACATACGACAAGGTGAACGTAGACAATGTTTGTATAGGCAGAACTCGCCACGTTCTGCGAGGCACCATTTGGAAGAGGGGATTTTGTTGCCCTTAGATGTGGGGGCGACAGGGCGAATATTATTGGCGTATGAGCCTGGTGCCGAACACGATGCTGAGATTAGAAAACAAGGTTTTTATGTCTCTTTAGGCGAGCGTGATCCCGATGTTGCGGCGGTGGCTGTGCCTGTGTTAAGCCGGACTGGTAGGATTTATGGCTCATTAATGGTGTCAGGTTTACGTTCGCGGTATCACGAGGCAGAACGTCAACAAGCCTTAGAAGCTCTTTTGGTTCAGGCTAACAAAATAAGTGCCAAATTCGATAGTTTAGGTATTTAAAAAGCCGCAGGTTAAGCGGCTCTCTAATGCTAAAACTGTGTAGATGGCTTAGGGGGGCGTTTCTCTTGGTGCACTTCTAGTTGTTGTTTGCGTTCGCGTTCAGCCAGTGTTTGATTGTCAGGGTCACGGGCGTACTCTAACCATTCGACAATAATGGGGTGGTTGTCTAAGGCTTGTGCTTCGCGGGCTAATTGCAGTGCTTTTTCTACATTGATAGGCCCGCAGATGCCGCTGAAGTAATGCTGAGACAGCGCAACCTTAGCATGCGGTAAGTTTAAATCACTACCGCGTTGTAGCCAGTTTTGGCCGGTGCGAACCACACTGCAATTGGTGTAGTAATGGCCTATTTCGTAATAGATGCGTCCCAGCGCCATAATAGAACCTTCGTCACCATTTTCTGCCGCTTTAGCTACTTCCAGCAGTTTTTCCTGACTAATAGGCATATCAGGATAGAAACTTTGCATGGCCGTTAAATAGCGAATGTCAGCGTTGCCACCCGTCAGTTCACGGCTCAAGACTATTTCACCCGTTGGCCCTTTATAGTTCACCCCGCAGGATGCCGGGTAAGGACCTTGTGGGTTTAAGCACTCGGCTTGTTCATTCACATAATCAGGAAGCGAGCAGCCTGCTATGGTGAAGAGCGTAAGGGCGGTGACTAAGGCGAATCTAGATAAAGAATGGCGCACAAGAATACGGTGTTATGAAGACGTAGAGACCAACTAGCCTACAGGCCTTAGGCTGATAGGGGATGGTATTTTTAATACCAGTCAGTGGTAATAAAGAGAGCTGGGCTAGAATGGCGATCACTTCAGGCAGGTTATCAGGGAGCAGAAATGAAAAATAGTAAAAACGTTTTGTATTCAGGGGTAGTGGCAATAGCGGCCATGTGTTTTAGTGTGAATGCTCATGCACTCGATATGTGGCATTCGAATACGGTATGGGCAAATCAAGGCATGTGCGCTGCTAATTTCACGTTTGATAGCGGGATGGAACTCGTAGGTAATTTAAAGGTTTCTATTGTTGCCGTAGAGAAAGGCACCAATAAAATAAAGGGCCAAGGTGTCATAGAACTAGAAGACTTCGGTGAATCCAGCGCTGATCGTTACGCTATAGGGTATTGGGAAAGTGAACTAGCGTGTGACGACAATTTATATTTGGTAGTGACTGAAGCCAAGGCAGATATTGATGGGGTTAGAGAGGATCTGCTAGAAAAAGGGCTGCTGAGAGCACGCGAATTTGCCCCTTACCAAATTAGAATTGAACGCTAAGCGAGACAAAGAAACAGCCCCTAAAAGGGGCTTGTCGCACGCACTGTAATCTTGCTTACGATCTGGCGGTTAGGCTCGCGTTTGCCTGCACCTCACGCTGACGCTGTTCGAACTCACGGCGTAATTCGCGTCGTACTTGCGCCGCTAAAAAGCGGCGTTTCTCGTCATCGGTTTGAGGCTGTAGAGAGGGTACGGCAATAGGTTTGCCATTTTCAACCGCGACCATCGTGAAGAAGCAGCTATTCACGTGACGTACAATGCCGCTGCGTATGTCTTCGGCAATCACCTTGATACCAATTTCCATAGACGATGTACCGGTGTGATTCACGCTGGCTAGAAAGGTCACCAGTTCGCCCACATGAATAGGCTGTTTAAAGGTTACTTGATCCACGCTCAGTGTCACGACGTAGCTTTTGGCGTAACGGCTAGCACAGGCGTAGGCCACTTGGTCCAGCAGTTTAAGAATGGTGCCACCATGCACGTTTCCGGAAAAGTTCGCTGTATCGGGAGTCATCAATACAGTCATGCTTAATTGGTGGGCGGGCAAATCCATTGTGTAACGTCCTTGTTTGGATACAAATAACGATGCCAAACGCAAGAGTAAAGGCATCGTTGAAAGAAATCAGTAGTAGGGTAAAACGCAGAAAGCAGGCTACGTAGTAGGCTGCTGCGTGTCGCCCATTATATGCCACGGGTTGAAGAGACTGGCTTGAAATGGTCTTTATAAGCAGATGAGTGATGTGAAAAATCCTCAGCAGGGCTGAGGATTCTCATAAGATGCTCGCAAGTAAAGTTGCGGTATTAGTTTTCTACGATCAATACGGTGCTTTCTACTGTTGTTGCTTTGATGTCATCCACGGTTGAGCTGACAGGTTTGCAACCAAAGTTTTGGTATAAGGCGAGTTGATCATCGTAGTGCGGGCTTTTCTTGCCATGTCTGTCGATGAAACCGCTTTGGCCCGGAGGCATCGCGTCACAAAACTCGACGTTGTCCTCATAGAACACAATGCGGTTGTTCTCTGTGCCTCGGTTTTGATAACCCGTGAAGCTGAACGTATTACCCGCTGTGGTTTGTGGTGTGCCTGTAAAGTTGCGATCGCTAAATTTATGGACCGAACTGCTCATTTTCCAGTTAGCCATATCGTCACCTTGCTCCGTTTTTAAGCGGTGGTAGGTATTTTCTAAGGCTTGCTGCATGACCTCGCTAGAAGGCTTCTGCGCAAAGAAGTTATGGCGTTGTGGGTCGGGGTTTTGTTCTAGGTCCAGTGCTCGCAGCAGGACTTTAGTACCCATGCTGAGGTTGATAGAGCCTGGGTTGGGGCCATTGGTGCTCGCAAAACCGGTGTTGGTGTAGCTGGCTTGATGGGCTTCAGGCAAAACAGGTACCAGCACCAGCTTGTACATTTCTTCCAACCAGGTTTTGAAAATCAAACGTTCAGGGCCAACGTTAACGCCGTTGCCGTCATCCGTTTCTAATCCATCCCACTGCAGCAGAAGCGCTGTCATGTCGTGCGTAGGTGTATTGGTTGCCTGTTTGTTGGCAGCCGCTTGTAAGTGCGGCTGGAAGTAGCGCCAGTTCACGTCGTGGTAGGAAGCAGGGCGATTGAAGTCCCAAATTTCTTGCAGCGTGAATTTATCTTTTTGCGCAAACTGCACATTCAATTCGTTGACTCTATCACCGTAGGTCCAGTAGTAGGCATCGGTATTGGTCTTGTCGGGTGCGGGGCGATTATTCCAGTTGCTTAGGTAGCCTTGCTGAGGGTTGTAAGCCTTAGGTGTGGCGCTGAAGTCATGTATGCCTTCCCATTCCATGCTGCCATCGCCCAAGGCGGGAATGCGTATGTCTTGGTTTGCTGGGCGTTTAGGCAGAAAGCCGGGCGATACATAGCCTATGTTGCCGTTTTTGTCGGCGTAATACCAGTTGATGGAAATGGCCATTTTCTCGGCTTGTGCTAAGAAATCTTCCCAATTTTGCGCTTTGGCAATATTCAGCCATGCCAATAAGGATTGCACTTCGTAGCCGTCCCAACTGCGTTTCTTACTGTATGCAACCTTGTTTTGATTATCTACAGCCATAACGGGGCCATGCACCGTGCGCTGTAACGTCACGACGGTATCTGGCTGGCCTTTTACTTTAATGGTTGCTTGACGCTCTTCTATGTCTAGGTACTCGTTGTTGTAGCGATACTGAGCAGGATTATTGGGGTTTAGTTGCTCTTGGTAGATATCAACCACATCTTGCGGACCGGCGGTTGCTCCCCAAGCGATTTGGTTATTGGTACCAAACAGCACGATAGGGTATGCAAAGGGTGTGTTACCCGACACGTTGAAGCCCGCACCGTGTAAGCCTATGCCATAGGTGTAGCTAGGGTTATACCAGCCGAACTGAGGGCCATTAATCAAGATGGTGGCGTTCTCTTCTACGCGATGCGGTTGGGTAGACCAGAGGTTACTGGCTTTGGGTACAAAGTCTGGCCCTGTACCGCCCCAGCGTGTAGCGGTGTCTTGCAAAATGGATTGCGCTGTTTCTGTGGAGAGGGCAACCAATTGTTGTGGCGCAGGCTGGTGGTAGGACACCGGTTTTTCAGTGGCTGATTTAGGTACTGTAGTGGGGGAGTTGGGATCATTCACCCACAGCAGTTCATTGAAAATGCGTTCAGCCTCGGCTTTGCCGTGTTTGGCTTCCAAATCGTTTAGCAAACTTAACGACCCCATTTCCAAGTTCACGTCAGAAAAGCGGTTCGCCATAGAGCCTACCCAAATCATGGCCACATCAAAGGCCGAGATAGGCGTAGGAGCAAAGTCGAAGTCTACATACTCTTTGGGCAGCAGCTCTGGGTTTTTGAGCACATGAGCCAGATACGCGTTATAGCCGTCGGCGTAGCCTTTGAAAATGCTGGCATCCTCTTCGGGCAAGGCAGCAAGCTGTTTGTTGATAGATTCGGGGTTGAAGTTGCGGCGTACATTGATGTCGTAATTCAAGTAGACGTTGTTATCACCAGCACCTAATACTTCTGCAGTCGTCCCTACAAAGGATCGGCGCGCCATGTCCAATTGAAAGAGGCGATCTTGTGCGACCGCGTAGCCATAGCCGTAAAACAGACCGTAGTTACTGTCGGCGAACACGTAAGGTACGCCGTAGGCATCCCGATTTATTTCTACCGTTACGGGGGCAGCATGGGCCACAGAAAGTAGGGCACTGGCTAATAAACTCAAACTAAAAGCTGTTTTTTTCAAAGCAGAGGATCGCACTCGTTGTCTCCTGGCGCTATACGGATATAGCGGTTAATACATTACTTATTTTTGATTTATTAG
>SRSN01000090.1 GCA_004791645.1 Alcaligenaceae bacterium 429 | reverse complement strand
CTATAGCGGTTTTTTTATTTCTATATATTTAGCTCAATGTTCAGCCTATAAGTTGTAAAGCGTTCATTTTCAGAATCGGTACGTCAATCCCAGAACAGGCCCTTTCATACGCACGTCGTATACATGACCACGGTGCTGATAATCCACATCCAGCACTTTGTAGCCTACTGAGGCAGAAAGATTGTCTGAGAACACATAGTTCACGGTCCCCAAGGCAGACCACGTATGTTTGGAACCCATTCCAAAGCCCCCTATATCGGCTTGCATTTGCAGTGACCAGTTATCTGTCACAGGCACAAATGCTCGTACGCCTAACAGCGGGTCCACCCAATTAAAGCTTTCTTTTTGACTGGCCGAGATTGAGCCTATACCTGGATGGCTAGCGGTCACCCTAACATCCGTCGAGATATGCCAAAAGCGCACACCGCCCAACGCATCTAAGGTGAAACCTGGTGTGTCTAACACCCTATAGCCTGCTTGCAGGGTAGCCATAAACTGTTTGCTTTTTACCTTAGCTTTAGTATCTGCACCAGCGGGGATCGTCACGCCAAAACCCGGTAGTTGAAATGCCGATAGCGGGCCACTGGCCTCCGCACCTCTCGTGCTGATGTACATCATGTCGCCCGAGAACACGAAGCGATCACGACGCCCCCACGCATTAATAAAGCCTCCCAGGCTGAAGTCACTCATCACATCAGAAAAAGACTTCTCTACACTCATCGTGGGCCCATGCTTAAACGGTGACATATGGCCTTTGATTCCAGCCGCCCACACATAAGGCGTAATCTGCCATGTCCAAGCACTATTCGTTTCGCTCAGCCACGGTGATGATTCTGTATTATCCGCAGCCTGGCTTGGCGCAGAAACAGCCGCACTGCATAACGCAATCGTCAAAGAATGAAGGTATTTATTCACCGTGCGGGATTCCTGAAAGATAGGGAGTTCTTTTTATACCTTGATCGACTTTCTCAGGGCAAATATCAGCATCAGAATGAGTGCTACAGCATGTGTTTAGCTGTAGCCACCTGCCTACAAACATGTAGCACACAGGTATTAGGCATAAAAACCTAGCTGGCGTTCTTGTTCGTCGCTCTAAACGAGTGCTATTATCATTTCATAGTTCTATGGAAGGTGCCTTCTTGTGCCTTACCACATACTGTAGAACCGTAAGCGTTTACGTTAACCAACGCGCACTGCTTTTTAGTTAGCAGGGCGTCCGTATGCGTAATCGATTCGGTACCCTGCTCTTATTTGGGTACCACATGCAATCTTCTCGCTCCACCTTACTAGACCTCATCCGTATACAAGGCGCTATTGTCTGCTGCTTTTTTGTGGTGGGTTTATCGTTGGGCGCCCTACCGCTCTATATTTCTAAAGACCTTGCCGCCAGCGACACCATCGTAGGCGTCGTCATTGGCTCGCAATTTATTGCCTCGTTGGTCAGCCGTATTTTTGTAGGACAGCTATTAAGCACCATAGGTGTGCGGCGCTGTGTGATGACCAGTTTGATCGGACTAAGCCTATATGGTCTGATCCTCGGCACCACCAACTTTATGTCTAGCGGCACCATCACCATTTTAATCGTCGCCCGGTTAATGCAAGGCTTGGCTGTGGGCGTACTCACGACTGGCGCCATTATGTGGGCCATACATAAACTGGGCGAGTCCAGCACAGCACGCGTGCTATCCATGACGGGTATCTCTATCTATGGTGCGGTAGCATGCGGCGCACCTATAGGTATTTTGCTCTTCACCTACGTAGGATTAGGCGGTGTGGCGCTATGTATTGTCATACTCGCTATTGCATCGGCCTTATCGCTCCTAAGTGTAGAAAATAGCCAAGCCCCCACCAACAAGAAAGCAGCAGGGAAAGCCGTATTGGCTAAGGTGGCTCTACCTGGCAGTATCTTGTTTTTGCATGGTGTGGGATTTGTATCTATAGAAGCGTTTATCTCGCTGTACTTCTCAGTCTCAGGCTGGTCTGCCGTCACGCTCGCCCTCTCCTTATTTGGTATTTCCTTTGTGGTGGTGCGATTAGTCGTAGGCCACTTATTGCAAGGCCAGCACCTAGCCAGACTGGTAATGATGTCCTTAAGTGTGCAGGCAATAGGCTTAGTCTCACTGGCTTTTGCACCCACCCAGTATTTGGCATTGTTATGTGTAGCTGTTATTGGCGGTAGCTGCTCACTTACCTTCCCTGCATTAGGAGCTATCGCTGCTGGACGCTGCGCCGTACATGAACGCGGTACCGCGATGGGCTTTTACTCTGGTTTTCAGGATGCTTCGTATGCAGTGACAGCACCCGTGATCGGCATGGCTATTCATCAGTTTGGTTACAGCACTGGTTTCATACTTGCCGGCGCATGCGCATTGCTTGGCCTGCTATTGTTAAGCAAAATTCATCGCTAGAGCCTGCTGCCGCTGCTACACACCATGCTAGGTCTACATACTGTAATCCTATGGCTGTTTGGTGCCGGCTTACCCCTTACTACGGCGCATGGTGTAGTGTAATGACTCTCCGCTGCTTTTTTTTACACTGTAGTTATGACTATTGAACTTGACCGCGACACCAAGGCTAGGGCCATCGAGTCCATCCAACGATACTTCGATGAAAACATGGAAGAATCCATAGGTAACATTACAGCGAATGCATTGCTGAACTTTTTCCTGCAAGATATAGCACCAAGCGTCTACAACCAAGCGGTACAAGACGTGCAAGCCAAAATTCAGCAACACGTGGAAGATGTAGACATTGAAGTTCATGCTGAAGAATTCCAGTATTGGCCCAGCCAAAAACGCTAAGCACTGCGCCGCCATCGAAGACGACACCTACCCGCAGCACTCTGGCTACTGGAGTGTTGCGGAGCATGGCACTTCACGGCTTAGCTAAGCCTTATCTAGCCGTGTCTTTAGCCGCTTTCTGGTTGTTGCAAATTTCACAGCAAGCGCCTCTATTTCTCTCTGCACAATGCAAAAAAATATTTTCGTGAATTTCGCTTTTCTATAAAATTAATTTTGCTATTTTTTGACACTCACAGACCTGTCCCTGACTTTCAAAAAGTAGAGTAATTACTCTTTTGACTTATAAAGTACGGACCTCATTCATGAGTACTCTCACCACCTCTTTGCTTGATTTCCAAGAAGAGCGTCAAAAACTTCAGAGCGACACATCGCAGTCCAAACCCGAACGCCAAAACCCCTGTTACGCCTGTGGTGTGTGCTGTCAGCATTTCCGCATTTCGTTTTACAGCGGCGAACTGATGGGCGAAACGGGCGGCTGGGTCCCTGTAGAGCTAACTACCCAGATCGGGCCACTGCGCGCCTGTATGAAAGGAACCGAAAAAGGTTCAGGGCGCTGCATTGGTTTACGTGGTGAAATTGGCGACCCCTCTATACGGTGTGGTGTATACGAGCAACGCCCTTCAGTATGCAGAGAGTTCCAAGCCTACGATGTTCATGGTACCCCTAATCCAGACTGCCAACGCTTACGATTAGCGGCCGGATTACCTCCACTGGATGATATCCCTCCTAACGATAACGATTTAGCAGCGTAATAATTAATCGTTATTCGGGTTTGCTAGAGTTGTAATTTTTTATAAAGCCCGTAAACTTGAGGCCGTCATTCTAAATGGTTCAGGAAAGAGACTTCTTACGAAGCGCCGACGGAGCAACCGCCCCGGAATCTCTCAGGCAAAAGGATCCTGAAACCATGACAATCTGGAGAGAGGCAAACCGTGTTTTGCCCACCGAAGGGGACCACGATCTCAGTGGAACAAGCTCTCAGGTAACCGGACAGATGGGGTGTAGCCGCTATGTAGCGGGCTACCCCTATTTCTATATCTGGAGCATTACCCCATGACTACCATTGCTGTTATTGGTGCCGGTATTACTGGCGTGACCACAGCGTACGCCCTTAGAGAACAAGGCTATGACGTTATTGTCATGGACCGCCAACGTTACCCAGCCATGGAAACCTCGTTTGCTAACGGTGGTCAATTGTCGGCATGTAACGCTGAAGTCTGGAACAACACTGGGACCGTACTTAAAGGCCTGAAATGGATGTTCAAGCGCGACGCTCCGTTACTGCTGAACCCAGCCCCTACCTGGCACAAATACTCATGGATGGGCGAGTTCCTCTACAACATCCGTAATTACGAAAAAAACACCGTAGACACAGTCAAACTGGCTATTGCTGCGCGTGAGCCTTTCCATCGTTGGGCTAAACAAGAAAACATCGACTACGATTTGGAAGAACGCGGCATCTTGCACGTGTACCAAAGCAAAAAAGGCTTTGAGGCAGGTATTAAAGTAAGTGAACTGCTGGCTAAAGGCGGCCTAGAGCGCAGCACCGTCACGCCTGAAGAAATCCGCACTATTGAGCCTACATTGCAAGGTAAATACTACGGTGGTTTCTTTACACCTAGCGACTCTACCGGCGATATTCATAAGTACACTCGTGGCTTAGCTGAGGCGTGCGAGCGCAAAGGCGTAACGTTCATGATGGACGTAGAAGTTAGCAGCATTGCTCAAGCTGGCTCCAAACACCGCATTCAATACATCTCTAAACTCACTGGCGCGCCACAACACCCTGAGTCTGTTGAGGTAGATGCATTGGTAATTTGTGCCGGTGTAGGTAGCCGTAAATTGGCTGCTATGGTGGGCGACCGCATCAACATTTACCCTGTTAAAGGCTACTCCATCACTATTCCTTTGGAAGATGAAATCAGCCAGACTTCTGCCCCTTGGGTCAGTTTGCTGGATGAAGAAGCCAAGATTGTGACTAGCCGTTTAGGTAACTCCCGTTTCCGTATTGCTGGTACTGCCGAATACAATGGTGAAAACCGTAATATTCGTGCTGACCGCGTCAACCCTCTGACCGAATGGGTACGCTACAACTTCTCAGGTGTTAGCACAGAAAACGCTATTCCTTGGGCTGGCTTGCGCCCAATGATGCCTGACATGATGCCTCGCATTCAAACAGGCAAACAGCCGGGCGTGTTCTACAACACTGGCCACGGCCACTTGGGCTGGACCTTGTCTGCCGCTACTGCCGAAGCCGTTACTGCCTTGGTACACAGCAGCATCAAACCCTAAGCCTGTCGTTAGAAACAAAAAAGCCCTGCCTCATCATGAAGCAGGGCTTTTTCTATGGTGCCAATGCTCTACACGGATAACGGCATTGAGGCACAAGCATATGCTAGCCATCTGAACACATAAAAAGTACTACGCTACAGGTTCAGTGATGCAGACAATGCCGAATAGCTATCAAAACGCAGAGTTTGTGATGACGCTGGAGTCGATACAAGGGATGACGCTTGTGGCACTTCCAGCAGATGCAAGATACGCCCTTGCTCTAAGGGCTGACCGTCACGCTGTAATGTGCCTACGCGCACGCCAGGCGCTGTTGACAGCACTACCCTACGATCAGCATTCACCACCACAACCGGATTATTAATCGCTGCTAATAGCGGTGCTAGCAAGCGATCCAAAGTGGACACCAACATATCAACCGCCGCCACACCCACGAAAACACCGTCTACCAGCACTGGATGTGCCGTAGTAATGGTGTAGTCGCCATTACACACATAATCCACATACGGACCATCTACGTAGGCCTGATGATCATTGGCTGGCAGGCCAAACCAATCAAACACGCGGAAATCTAAGCGTTTACGTATTTCTTGGTTACGATCCAGTTGCGCGTGCTCTATCGTACCCGCCTCTTGGTACCACCACTCTAATGACCAGACTTCCTCACCAGCCTGAGCATTACTGTAGCTGGCAAACCCGGCACCATTGCACCACGGATGGTCGTGTAATACGGCTTGTATAGGCGCTTGCAGCTGCTGTCGTTGCTCAGCACCTAGCTGTATGCCTTCTTTGTTTGCAGAAACGGTATGCGCCAAAATGCGCTGGGTTTCTTCTGCTAGATTAGCCGCCGCACTACACGCAGATTGCGTGATCTCGTGCAGCATGGCCTTTGCTTTTTCTACTGGAGTATCGCTATACATGGTTGTCTCCTGCAGGCTATGCCCACCTAGGATCAAGCCAGATGGGACTGTTGTAATGATGTGTCTGCATCTAGCTTTACTTTACAGGCCAGCAGTTGATCTGTCAGCAGATAAATCATGTGTTGAGCCTGCATACAGGCTTGATCTGCATCGTTTTGACGTAACGCCAGCACCAGTTGCTGATACGCTACTACCACTTGCTCATGCGCATTCGTGTATTGGTATAACGCGGCCACCAAGGGTGCCCATTCCGCTTGTATCATCAATACCTGATTGGCCAACCTAGCCGATTGCGCATTCGCTGCCAATGCCAACAAACAGCGCATATCGGCGTGCGCCCGTTCTTCGGCTTGTTCAGTAGCGCCAAACGCATCAACTGCTTTTTCAAAACGCAGTAGGTCTTGGTTGGTAGAGCGCTGCGCGGCCAGCCTTGCGCTGTGACTAATCACCGCACAATGCCACTCGCCCAAGTCAGCCAAATACGCCGAACTAGCCAACTTCAGCGGGTGCTGCGCCAGCAGCATGCCCGCCGACATTTTGCAGACAAAACTTCCACCATTACGGCCACGGCGCGTATCAATCAGATTACGCATGCGCAAGGTATTTAATGCCTCGCGCACTGTCACAGGGGACACGCCCAACATACGCGACAAATCTGCCTCATTGGGCAATTGCTCATCGGCCTCAAGCAAACCAGCCAGGATGGCGTTACTTAATCGTTCCACCACCAATTCAGACCGGCTTGCTTGACCTATGGGCGCGTAAACAATGGCATGCGCCGTCATGCTGCTACTCCCCAATTCCGTAGACAAATCGGGAATCGTAGCACTTCTGATCAAAAAATCCCATGCTTATGCAAGGCTTGATCATCTTCTGGTACTGGTGCAATGGCATCCCACAGCTCGGCCACTTTGCCATTTTCAACGCGCCACAGTTCAAAATACGCATGACGCTCACCAGCAATACTGCCCTCGGAGTGTGTCAGCACAAACTCGCCTTCCGCCACACTACGGTGAATGCGTGCGTACTCTAAACCATGGCCGTCTGTGCGCAGTTGTTCTAGGAACGCGATCACTGCTTTGACGCCATCGGCAATATCAGGGCTATGCTGATGGAAGTCTTCGCCATTAGCGTAACGCTCAAACCCCGTGTAATCACCCTTAATGAGCGTCTCGGTAAAGAACCGCCACACCAACTCACGGTTCTTTTCTTTGTCACCTTTGCCGGGTTCTACAGGACCATCCAATTGTGTGCGACCGCTGGCATTAGGTGCTGCCTCTGGTACCAAACCATCCCAATGCTCAACAATTTTCCCGTCACGTACGCGGTATAAATCAAAACCTACCAAGGGCTGCTCATCCAAGCCTACAAAACGCCCATGAATGGCCACTAAATCACCATCCTGTAGTACACGACGAGCTTCATGCTTTAGATCAGGACACGATTGCACCAGCTCGCGCAACCCACTTAGCCCATCAGCCACTAGCGGTGAGTGTTCAATAAAATCCGTAGCAAAGTACTTCTCTAATGCGCTGGTGTCGCGCAGCGTAAAGAGTTCATAGTGTGCTTTCGCCACCAGATCTCGGTTTGACAATGTTTGGCTCATAATCCCTCCCTTATTCGTGTGCGCTCATCACATGTTTAACGCGGGTGTACTCTTCGAAACCGTAGGCCGACAAGTCTTTGCCGTAGCCAGATTTTTTGAAGCCACCGTGCGGCATTTCTGCTGTCAATGGAATGTGAGTGTTGATCCATACCGTACCGAAATCCAACTCACGAGACAGGCGCTGCGTGCGGGCATGGTTGGTGGTCCATACGCTAGAAGCCAAACCATATTCCACACCGTTAGCTTTGGCGATCGCATCGGCCTCGTCGCTAAAGGTTTGTACGGTAATCACTGGCCCGAAGATTTCGGTTTGGATTGCTTCGTCATCTTGCTTCAAACCTGTGATCACAGTAGGTTCAAAGTAGAAACCGTCACGATCAGCGGCTTTACCACCTGTTTGGATTTTGGCATGTGCTGGCAAGCGCTTCATAAAGCCACTTACACGCTCTAATTGGCTGGCATTATTCAAGGCGCCGTACAAAGCCTCGGTGTCGTCTGGATCACCAAATTTAATCGCTTTCACCTGCTCTACCAATTTTTGTACAAACTTATCGTGCACAGACGCCGCCACTAACACTCGCGTCGCTGCCGTGCAGTCTTGCCCTGCATTGAACAGGCCAGCGATGGAAATGGTGCTGGCCGCTTTATCCAGATCAGCATCCTCAAACACCACTACTGGGGCCTTACCACCCAATTCCAAGTGAGCGCGAGCAAGGTTAGCAGCAGCTGATGCTGCAACTTGTAAACCTGCACGTACTGAGCCTGTAATGGAAACCAGCGCGGGGGTGGGGTGCGACACCACCATAGAGCCAGCATTAGCCTGTCCTAGCACCACGTTAAACACACCTTCAGGGAATAACGGTGCGACCAGCTCCGCCAATAGCAAGGTACTTTCTGGTGTGGTGTCGCTAGGTTTTAGAACGATGGTGTTACCAGCTGCCAGTGCAGGAGCAATTTTCCATACCGCCATCATCAATGGATAGTTCCATGGCGTGACCTGCCCTACTACACCCAGCGGCTCGCGGCGGATGCTTGAGGTCAACCCTTCCATGTATTCTGCGGTGGCTTTACCTTCCAAAAAGCGCGCTGCACCGGCAAAGAAACGAATCTGATCAGCACAAACAGCGACCTCTTCAGACGCAATCAAATGCTTAAGTTGGCCAGTGTTACGGCTTTGTGCTTCCACCAGTCTGTCACTGTTTTTCTCAATTTGATCTGCCAACGCCAGCAAGGCTTTTTGACGTGCTGACGGTGTGCTGCGCCCCCATACTTTGAACGCAGCACGCGCTGCTGCATAAGCAGCATCTACATCTTGCTGTGTCGCGTTAGGTGAGCGTGCGTAGACTTTGCCAGTCACTGGGCTAATCAGGTCAAAAGTGTCTGTGCCGGTGGATGCCACAAACTTGCCATTAATGAAGTGTTTAAGTGTTGGGTGAGTCATCACAATCTCCTTGGTGAACGGAATATAAATATATCCTATGAAGTTATAGGTATTAGCAGTATCCGTAATTACCCTAGCCTAGAAAAGAAACAGCCGTTTCCACTAGTGTGAAAACGGCTGCTTACCACGCTACAAATGGCGTAAAGATTAGGTTCTAAATACCGAGACCGCTTCAGACAATTGACGCGCTTGATCTTGCAATGACGAGGCTGCGGCAGAGGCTTCTTCTACCATGGCAGCGTTTTGCTGTGTCACCGCATCCATCTGCACAATGGCCGTATTGATCTGTGCAAGACCATCGCTTTGCTGACTGGATGCGGAAGCTATTTCGTCCATTAGTCTAGCCACATCTGTAATCGCACCTGCTGCCTGGCGGATAATGCCACTGGCTCTATCCACTTTCTGCGTGCTGCCTTGCGCTAACTGCACCGAGTTTTCGATCAGCTCTTTGATCTCGTGTGCAGACACAGCACTGCGCTGTGCCAAGGTTCGTACCTCTGCTGCCACCACAGCAAAGCCTCTACCATTCTCACCGGCTCGTGCCGCTTCTACTGCCGCGTTCAACGCCAAAATGTTAGTTTGGAAGGCAATACTTTCAATCGTAGTGATGATGTCATTCATCTTCTGCGAGCTTTGGCTAAGTGCCGTCATGGATTGCACAATCTCACCCACCGCACCGTCACTGGCTACCGCCAACGACGAAGCATCTGCCGCCAAGTCATTCGCTTGATGCGCATGGTCCGCATTCTGTTTAACGGTTACTGACAGCTCTTCTAGGCTCGCCGCTGTTTCTTGCAATGCAGCCGCTTGTTCCTCGGTACGCTGGGACAAATCGATGTTGCCTTGCGCAATCTGGTAGGCGGCCTGCGAAACGGACTCACTGTTTTCACGGATGCCACTGATGATGCCTACCAACTGCGTTTGCATACTATCCATAGCATGTAGCACGCTATATTCATCGCCCTCTCGCACATGAATATCAGAGCGCAAATCGCCTTGGGCAATACTTTCAGCCACATGCAAGGCTTGCGCAGGCTCACCACCCAAGGGGCGAATCACCATACGGTTTAGCGCCACACCCAGCACTAAGGACACCACCACAATACTAATGGCACCCAGAATTAGGGATGTATTACGTAATTCGTAGACTTCAGCTAATACTTTGGCTTGCGGCACAGTCACCGATAATGCCCATTTTCCCTCAGTAGTTGGCAAGGCAATAGGCACGACCACCGTATAGCTATCCTCCCCAAGCAGCGGATCTACACTTTCAAAACTTTGTGTTTTGCCTGTCCTTGCCGCATCTAGACTTTGCTTCTGGTCAGCATCCATTCTCGCACCTACACGCTCTGCATCGCGATGGCCGATATAAATACCGCCTTCTGAAAACAAACTGGCATAACCAATTTCATAAGGACGAATCTGGCTGATCTGGTTCTGGAAGGCCGACAACGCAATATCCACCCCGACTACAGCAATCACTTGGTCGTTATGCAAGATAGGCACGGAAATACTTGTCAGCAGTGTAGAAATACCGCCTATGTAATCGCGGTATGGCTCAGACAGAATGGTTCGTTTGGTATTGCGGGCATTGAGGTAGTAATCGCCCTCGCCTGCCTGGTGGTAGTTACGGATCACATCTACTGATAATGCGCCATCAGTACGACTCCAGTAGGGAGTAAATCTACCTGTACCATCGTGCGCATCGGCATGAGCAAAATCTTCGTCACGGCCGTCAAAAGCGTTGGGTTCCCATACTGCCCACACGGTTAGGAAATTGGAGTTATTCGCGAGAATTTCACGCATCATAGCCATGGCGGCATAGCGATCTGTAATACCGCTTTGGCGCACACCATACAACATTTGGGCTAAGGTTCGTGCGGCATTTAAGGCTTTCTCCGTTTCCTTCATCACCTCTTGCGCTTCGCCTTTTACCGCTTCTTCAACATACATATGAGCAGCTTTGGTCTGCATCGCAGAGCCTTGCTGCACCACTACTCCGATGATGGCCGTAAACCCAACTACGATCATACCCACCACAACCATCAACATACGAGCACGTAGGCTCAAGTTTGAAAACATCAAGTTCTCCAATCATATAAATACAGCGCAAAAGGGTTTACGGCCTGATCTGGGAGAAATTTATTGAGGCTTCAAAAGTTCACATACTGGTTAACGATAATAGAAGGGGTTTTTCACTTATTTATAAAATGCGATGGTCAACAAATGGTTCAGGAGAGAGTCTTTATTCTCCATGAAGCGCCGACGGAGCAACCACCCCGGAAACTCTCAGGCAAAAGAATCCTGAAACCGTGACAATCTGGAGAGAGGCATTACAATATGCCCACCGAAGGGGATCATGACACAATCATGGATAAGCTCTCAGGTAAACGGACAGATGGGGTACAGCTGCTGCATGGCAACTGTTCACCTACTACGTCCGGAGAGTCTGCCATGACCATTTCCTCACTGTACGCGTAATAGCTGGGCGGCTATTTACGCCTACCAAAGCATACTTTCTGGCACACACATCCTATGTTGATACGCGCAATCAACATGTCGAGTTATGTCGTGCGCTTGTGAGCTTACTCTGGTTTGCAACTGTTACTTCCGTTTCTGCAGAACGGCGGTATGCCCGTGTTTTTTTCTTGTAGCACAGTAACACCCACTTCATAGTGATATAACAAATTACGGAGAAACGCGTGAGTCAACAACACTCATCAGGATTGCAACGCTCGTTAAAAAACCGACACCTGCAACTTATCGCGATTGGAGGCGCGATTGGTACAGGTCTATTCATGGGTTCTGGCCGCACCATCAGCTTGGCCGGCCCTTCGGTTTTGTTTACCTACGTCATCATCGGCTTTTTCCTCTTTTTCGTGATGCGAGCAATGGGAGAATTGCTTCTTCACAATCTGGAATACAAATCCTTTGTTGATTTTGCTACGGATATTCTTGGCCCTACGATGGGGTATTTCACCGGCTGGAGCTATTGGTTCTGCTGGGTAGTTATTGGTGTGGCCGATATTGTTGCCATCACTGGATACACCCAGTTCTGGTGGCCTGACGTACCGCTTTGGCTACCTGGCATACTATGTATCGCATTCTTATTGGCCTTTAACCTGCTATCTGCCAAGCTTTTTGGTGAGCTGGAATTCTGGTTTGCCTTGATCAAAATCGTCGCTATTCTGGCCTTGATCGCTGTAGGTGCGTATTTGCTGTTTACCGGCTTTGTTGGCCCTACAGGCGATAAAGCGAGCCTGTCCCATCTTTGGGATAGAGGTGGTGTATTTCCTAACGGCATCATGGGCTTTTTTGCTGCATTCCAGATTGCGATCTTTGCCTTCGTAGGGATTGAGCTAGTAGGTACAGCGTCTGCTGAAACGGCAGATCCAACCAAAAATCTGCCTAAAGCCATCAACAAGATCCCTGTACGCGTAATTATTTTCTACGTGCTGGCACTGACCGTCATCATGACCGTTACACCATGGGATGTAGTTGCCCCCAACAAGAGCCCATTTGTGAACATGTTCTTGTTGATTGGCGTGGGTGCAGCGGCTGCGATTATTAACTTTGTAGTGCTAACTTCTGCTTTGTCATCAGCAAACAGCGGTATGTTCTCAACGGGCCGTATGTTGTATGGCTTGTCTAAAAACGATCTAGCACCAGAGTCATTTGGCAAACTGTCACGCAGCGGCACACCACGTAATGGCTTGCTGTACTCATGCGCCCTGCTGTTAAGCAGCGTATTTCTGTTGTACGCAGAAGGTGACGTGATGCGCGTGTTCACCATCGTGACCACCGTATCCAGCATTTGCTTTATTTTTGTGTGGGCTGTGATTTTGGTGTCTTACCTGAAATACCGCCGCACTCGCCCTGAAGCACATGCGAAATCCAGCTACAAAATGCCTTTTGCTATTCCTATGTGCTACGCCACCTTAGTGTTCTTTGCTTTTGCTCTGTACCTATTCAGCCAAGAAGAAGAGACATTAATTGGTTTGATCGCTACTCCTTTCTGGTTCTTAGCCTTATTTTTGTGCTTGCCTTTGTACAAAAAACGCTTGAAACGCATTCAGCAGCAACCTGCTGCAGTGCCTCACGCTGCAGAATAAGTACCCTTGGCACTACCCTTTCTAGGGGTAGTGCCTCTCTTGATGGCTTGGCATAAAAATCCATACAAAAAACCATACAAGAAAAAACATCCACATCTCCCCACATAAACAAAACAGCTCAAATCTTAAGCGTAGTTATCGCTAAGATCGTAGCAGTGTTGCTATAAATAGCCACAACCACCATACAACACCCATACAAAACAAGATTGATAATCCATACAAAATAACCTATATTACGCATACAAATTAATGCTATGTATGCATAC
>SRSN01000008.1 GCA_004791645.1 Alcaligenaceae bacterium 429 | reverse complement strand
GTCTCAGACAACGTGCCTATCAATTCGATGCTGCCATCTTGGCCGCCATTGACGAATTGCAGATCAGGAATTTGGCGACGTAATGCCGTGATGGCATCGGAACGTGCTTCGGTAGAACCAAAGTTCACGACCAACGATAAGTTCTGACGCTCTACGCCTTTTTGCGGAATGTCAGCTTCACGTAATGCGGTACGAACTTCGGAGGCCAAGGACTCGTAGCGACCTGTTAGAGCGCCTTGCATGTCTACTTCCAGCAGGAAGTGAACACCACCACGCAAATCCAGACCCAAGTGCATAGGTTGTGCGCCAATGGCAGTCAACCAACTGGGGGATGCGGGCATCAAGTTCAGGGCTACGGTGTATTCAGGGTCGGCTGCGTCGGGTACCAGTTCACGCTCAATAATGTCTTTGGCGCGGAACTGAGTGTCGGTTGAGTCAAACCGTACACGAATAGTGCCGGAGGTACCGTGCTGCTCGAAATAGGACCCCGTGGATACAAGGTTGTGACGTTGCAAAATACTTTCAACGCGCGACAAGGTGCTTAAATCCACTTTGACCGTGGACTTGGCGGAGGCTACCTGCACTGCTGGCGATTCGCCATAGAAGTTAGGCAGTGTGTAGATCACGCCTATGATCAGTGCGACCAGTACAGTGAGATACTTCCAGATAGGATAACGGTTCATGGGTACTTCGGCAGAAACGGTACACAAAGCCCGAACGGATGTTCGGGCTGGAGAGGGAATTACAAGCTTTTGATAGTGCCTTTAGGCAAAACAGAACCAACAGCTTGACGTTGCATTAGGATTTCCACAGGCTTTTCGGCCAAGGAAGCAACTTCAACAGTAACGTAGTTGTCTTGCACTTTTGTGATTTTTCCCAGCAAACCACCGGATGTGATCACTTCGTCGCCTTTGCTCAAGTTGGCTACCAGATTACGGTGCTCTTTCTGACGTTTCATTTGAGGACGGATCATCAGGAAGTACAAGATGACGAACATCAAAATGATAGGCAGCATGCCTACCAAAGCGTTTTCGCCACCGGCTGCGGCTTGGGCGGGGATAACTGTCAGAATGTCAGCAATAGACATAGAGGCTCCTGTGTGATCGGAATTGTTCTTAAAAAATTAAGCTTTATGTAAGCAAAGCGTTATTGTAGCGACATCTTCTTCGTCTGTAAGACTTATTCTATACCGCGGGAACGGTCGCGTGCGAAAGCCGCTTTCCACTCTTCAAAACGCTCAGCTTCGATAGCATCGCGCATTTCCTGCATGATTTGCAAATAAAAATGCAAGTTATGGTAAGTGTTCAAGCGAGCACCCGCGATTTCATTGGATCGTTGCAAATGATGCAAATACGCGCGCGAAAAGTTCTGGCAGGTGTGGCAATGGCAGCTAGGATCTAGTGGTCTGGTGTCATCGCGGTAACGCGCATTACGGATTTTTACGTCGCCAAAGCGTGTGAACAACCACCCATTACGTGCGTTACGGGTAGGCATAACGCAGTCAAACATATCCACGCCTTGGCTCACGCCTTCTACCAAGTCTTCTGGTGTGCCTACACCCATTAGGTAGCGAGGGGCGTGTTCAGGCAAACGAGGGGTAGTGTGCTGCAGAATGCGGAACATGTCTTCTTTGGGCTCACCTACTGACAAACCGCCGATAGCGTAGCCCTCAAAGCCAATGTCAGTCAGGCCAGCTAAGGATTCTTCGCGGAGATCCTCGTACATGCCGCCCTGCACAATGCCAAACAAGGCATTGGGGTTTTCTAATGCGTTGAACTCATCGCGAGAACGTTTAGCCCAGCGTAATGACATACGCATGGATTTAGCGGCTTCTTCGTGAGTGGCTGGGCGCTCATCTATAAGATAGGGCGTGCACTCATCAAACACCATGACGATATCGGAATTCAACGCATGTTGAATGCGCATGGATTCTTCAGGTGTTAAAAACATTTGGTCGCCGTTAATGGGCGATGCAAATTTCACGCCTTCTTCGGTGATCTTGCGCATACCTTTAAGGCTAAATACCTGAAAACCGCCCGAATCGGTAAGGATGGGGCCATTCCATTGCATAAAGCCATGCAAACCACCGTGCTGTTTAATGACTTCAGTGCCAGGGCGCAGCCACAAGTGGAAGGTATTGCCCAGAATAATCTGCGATTTAATTTCGGTCAGCTCATGTGGCAGCATGCCTTTGACGCTGCCATACGTGCCCACAGGCATAAAAATAGGAGTTTGAACCACGCCGTGATTCAACGTGACTTGGCCTCGACGGGCTTTGCCATCACGTTTAAGTAGCTTGAAATCTAATCCACTCATGATTGTTGGGCGGCCTCAATAAACATGGCATCGCCATAACTGAAAAAACGGTAATGTTGCTTTATAGCATGGCTGTATGCCTGCTGAATAAAGGGGAGTTTGGACAGCGCAGAAACTAGCATGAGCAAGGTAGACTGCGGCAAGTGGAAGTTAGTGACCAAGGCATCTACCCACGTAAAGGTGTAGCCCGGTGTAATAAATAAACGGGTATCGCCTTCAATGCTGCCATCAGCATTTTGGTGACCATTGCATTCTTGATAACGCACGGCAGATTCCAGTGCACGCACGCTGGTGGTACCTACGGCAATAATGCGTCCGCCTTGTTCACGAGTACGTTGTAGTTTTTCTAAGGTTTCGGCGGGTACAAAGAAGCGCTCGGCGTGCATTTGATGCTCACTAAGCTGCTCACTGCGTACCGGTTGGAAGGTACCCGCACCCACATGCAGGGTGACAAAGGCTTGATCTACGCCCAGTTCTTGCAAACTGTTCAACAGGTTTTCATCAAAGTGCAAACCCGCCGTAGGAGCGGCCACTGCACCAGGGGCTTCAGCGTAAACAGTTTGATAGCGTTGATCATCTTCGGCAGTAGGTACTTGCTGAATATAAGGGGGCAGAGGCGTGGCACCGAATTGTTCCAGTGCCTCTAAGGCGGGCTGCTCAAACGATAGTTCAAACAACGCGTCTTGACGGCCCGTGACAGTGACTTCCAGTTGGCCATCAGCCAGTACCAAACGAGTACCTGGTTTGGGCGATTTGCTAGCACGTATGTGCGCAAGCGCTTGGTGAGCAGAGGTAATACGCTCTACCAGTACTTCTACTTTGCCACCGCTTTGTTTCTCACCCAGTAGTCTGGCTTTGATCACTTTGGTGTTGTTGAACACCAGTAGATCGCCTGGACGCAAAAGTTGGCTGATCTGGCTGAATTGCATATCGGTGAGCTGGCCTGCTGCGTTCAGATGTAGCAAACGGCTACCGGTACGCGTGGCTGCTGGAGTCTGGGCAATCAGCTCAGGCGGCAGATCGTAGTCAAACTGGGAGAGTTCCAAAGAGGGATCAACGGGCATAACAGAAACTTTGGCCGTGCAAGGTGGGAAACCCGCCATTTTAACGCTGTTGCAGAAAAAACGTTTGGTTTTGCACTCTTACAAGGGAAATTTCGTTATGCTGATGCTTTGATTTTCTGCCGCCAGAGCATGTTATGAAATCCCTATATCGTCTGTGTCAAAGCCTGTTGTGTTGCGTAGCGTTGTTTCTACCTCTGACCGCTGTACAAGCGCGTATAGAGGGATTACCAGACGATCTGGAACGAATTTGGAAAAGCACAGGGTTACCCGATAGCGCTTTGTCGCTAGTGGTGCAGGATGTGGATGGCAATGTACTGATTAGCCATAACCCAACTGTGCCGCGTAACCCGGCTTCTGTCATGAAAATGGTCAGCACATGGGCGGCACTGTCTACCTTGGGGCCGGAGCATACGTGGCGAACCAGCTTGATGGCGCAGCAAGGTGGCGTGATAGATGCTCAAGGCTCGTTGCAAGGGCCGCTGTATATCAAAGCAGGCGGTGATCCTTTTCTGACTATTCCTGAGCTCTGGAATTTACTGCGCGAATTACGCATGCGTGGTGTAAAAAATCTTAGCGATGTCGTGATAGATAGATCCGTCTTTGGCACTATCTCTACTGATCCTTACGCTTTTGATGGGGCAGGCGACAGACCTTATAACGCTAGCCCCGATGCGATGGTGGTGGGTTTGGGGGCTTCTCGCATTGTGTTGCAACCCGATGCCGATACTAAACAGTGGCTGGCATTTGTTGATCCCCCGCTACCTGGCGTACGCGTGGAAGGCAATGTGGAATGGGCCAATGGTAGTTGCCCAGGCTCACCAGCAATTAGCACACGAGTAGGGCAAACCGCAGGTAATGTTGTGATTTCCCTGAGTGGTAGAGCCGCTGGTTCATGTGGCGAATTTAGCGTTTACAGACTGTCTCACTCTCAGCCTGAGTTTTTTGAGGCCGTATTCCGCATGTTGTGGAAAGAGCTGGGAGGTACTTTGTCGCGTGATGTGAAAGCCGGCAGCATTCCTGGTAACGCCAAGACTATGGTGTGGCATGACTCTCGCCCGCTGCTAGAACAAATTCGCATGATTAACAAGCAAAGTAATAACCTGATGGCCACCATGCTGCTGCTGTCTGCCGGTGAAAACTTGCAAGGCCGTGGGGCGACCACAGCTTCGGCTGAGCGTGCGGTAGAGCAGGTATTGAATCGCCAAGGTGTGAATACACAAGGTTGGCGCATTGATAACGGTTCAGGGTTGTCGCGCGAAGCACGATTGACCGCTCAAGGGTTGGCGCAAATGCTGCAACAAGCATGGCGCTCTAATTACATGCCAGAATTTATTTCTTCCCTAGCGATTGCAGGGGTAGATGGTACGGTAGGGCGTCGCTTTAGAAATAGCGATGCCGAGGGGCGTGCCCACCTGAAAACGGGTACGTTGCGTGATGCACGTGCGTTGGCGGGTTATGTAGTAGACAGCCAAGGTAAGCGCTACATCATGGTGAGTTTAGTGAACGATCCACGCTCTGATGTGGTGCGTCCTTTTGATGATGCGCTAGTGAAATGGCTGGCAGGTCGTTAGTCTCTCGCAGTTTGGTTTAAAATAGAGAGCTGGTGCGGTGTCAGACTGGCACCGTGTCAGGATTCTAACGATAAGGAATATAGTTTCCATGCCCATACATGAAATACGCCACCCTTTGATTCGCCACAAACTGGGCTTGATGCGCCGTGCGGATCTAAGCACTAAAAACTTCCGTGAGATGTCTCAGGAAATTGCGGCGTTGCTAACTTACGAGGCGTGTAAAGATTTACCGCTGGAAACTACAGCAATCGAAGGCTGGTGTGGCCAGGTTGATGTGGAAAAGCTGGCAGGTAAGAAGGTGACGGTTGTACCTATTTTGCGTGCGGGCATAGGGATGCTAGATGGCGTGTTAAGCCTGATCCCCGGTGCTAAAGTATCCGTAGTGGGTATTGCACGTAATGAAGAAACCTTGCAAGCGCAAACCTACCTTGAGCGTTTGGTAGGTGAGTTAGACCAGCGTTTGGCTCTGATTATTGACCCTATGCTGGCAACCGGCGGTTCGATGGTCGCAACCATTGATATGCTGAAAAAAGCCGGTTGCAAGAACATTCGTGCATTGGTGTTGGTAGCTGCACCTGAGGGCGTTAAGGCCGTCGAAGATGCCCACCCTGACGTGCATGTATATACTGCTTCTATTGACCAGCGTTTGGACGAGCATGGTTACATCGTGCCAGGCCTGGGTGATGCCGGTGATAGAATTTTTGGTACTCGCCAGAAAATTTAAGGAAGTTTGAGCTGAATCTAATTTTTACAAATCTTGTAACGAGGGCCTTCAGGCTAGTTGTAAAAATCAGGTAAGCTTAATGTAGACGTAGTGCAGCAGGTGCTATGAAAGTAGGATCTGCAGACTGTTCAACTTTTTGCTTTTCAAGGAGCGAACTATGGTGACTAGAAAACGTGTACAAGCAGTGGAAGAAAACTTCATCGACGATGTGAAAAGCAGCTTGGACGAAGCCGAGAAATTGTTGCGTGAAGCCGCTTCTGCCTCCGGTGATAAAGCAACGGAATTGCGTGAAAGCGCATTGCGTGCGCTGCGCAACACACGTGAAGTCTTGCATGATACGCAGGAAGCCGTTGTGGAGCGTGGTCGTCAAGCAGTGAAAGCAACGGATCACTACGTGCATGACAATCCTTGGCAAGCCATTGGTGTGGCTGCAGTAGTAGGTTTGCTATTTGGTATGTTGGTAAGCCGTCGCTAATCACCTCCGGTTGTTCACTACGGCTGCCTGAACTCAGGCGGCCGTTTTATTGCAAAGAGGTCACATGACATTACGACAATCTGTGGGCGACATAGGTTGCACCGTTCTGGCGATCTTCCGCACCCGTTTGGAACTGGCGGCGGTAGAAGCTGGTCAGCAAAAAGCAAGATTGGCACGCATCATGGTGATGCTGTTTGGTGCGCTACTCTTTAGCACCTTAGCATTGCTGGTATTTACGCTGTTTATTGCGCTTTTGTTTTGGCCTACGGAGTACCGTTATTGGGCTATAGCCAGCTTGTTTGTGGTGTATGCCGTCTTAGGGCTGAGTTTTGGTTTGATGGTAATGCGTCGTTTGAATTCGGGGTCATATCCGTTTGAAGCGACCGTCGAAGAAATCAAAAAAGACATACAAGTGATTGAGAACTTACGCCAATCCTCACGCGATGAGGCAGGGGAGGGCAATCATGAGTAACAGACGCAATAAAGAGCTAGACGCTGAAATTCGCATTGAGTTGCTGCGTGCTCGTGCCGCTATAGAACGTGATGACTTACGTAAGCAAGTACAAACGTTCAGCGGGAAGATTCAACCAGCAAATTTGCTTAGCTCCGCGCTAGGGGCTGGACGCAGTAGTTTGTTGGGTGGTTGGGGGAGTTTGCTGTTCTCTGCATCCACGCGCTATCCCTTGCTGTTGTCATTGTTCTCATCGCTGTTGGGTGGCGTTGGGGGTAAAAAACTGAAAACTGGGGCTGCTGCGCTGATAGGTTGGCGTTTGTTCCGTATGTTTACCTCACGCTCGGCCAAGAAGCGTCAGGGCGATGATGAGCGTAGCGATCGTGTTATGGGACCCTGAGCAGTATTGCTCAGGGTTTTTTTCTGCCGCGCTGTAGGCGATTACAGCTTCAGATCAGCCCACAAATCATCCACACGTTTTTTCACGTCATCACTCATGTTGATGGAGCGGCCCCACTCGCGGTTGGTTTCGCCTGGCCACTTGTTGGTGGCGTCCATACCCATTTTGCCGCCCAGTCCCGATACGGGTGAGGCGAAGTCTAGATAATCAATGGGTGTGTTTTCTACCAGAACAGTGTCACGCACAGGGTCCATGCGTGTAGTCATGGCCCAGATCACTTCTTTCCAATCACGGGTGTTGATGTCTTCGTCGACTACCACGATGAACTTGGTGTACATGAACTGACGCAAAATACTCCACACCCCAAACATCACGCGCTTAGCATGGCCAGCGTATTGTTTGCGGATGGATACGACCGCTAAACGGTAGCTGCAACCCTCGGGTGGAAGGTAGAAGTCTACGATCTCAGGCAACTGGCGTTTAAGTAGCGGTACAAACACTTCGTTCAACGCCACGCCCAATACCGCAGGTTCATCAGGCGGTTTGCCTGTGTAGGTGCTGTGGTAAATAGGGTTGCGGCGCATCGTGATGCGATCTACGGTAAAGACGGGGAACCAATCTTGTTCGTTGTAGTAACCGGTGTGGTCGCCATAAGGGCCTTCCAGTGCTTGTTCGTAAGCACTGTTGTGCGGAGCAGGTGCGCCTTCAGGTACTACAGGGGGCAATGCGTCGGGGTGATCGGCAGGCAGAATGTGGCCTTCCAGAACAATCTCAGCATAGGCGGGGACAGACAGGGCACTACCGATGGCTTTAGCCAGTTCGGTGCGTGAACCACGTAATAGGCCAGCAAACTGGTACTCAGACAAGCTATCCGGCACAGGAGTCACCGCACCCAGAATAGTGGCAGGGTCACACCCCAGTGCTACAGCGATAGGGAAAGGCTTGCCTGGGTTGGCCAAGGCATGGTCACGAAAATCTAGTGCGCCACCACGGTGGGATAGCCAGCGCATGATGAGCTTGTTACGGCCTATTTGCTGTTGGCGGTAAATGCCCAGGTTTTGGCGTTTGGCGTGTGGGCCTTTGGTGATCACCAAACCCCAAGTCAGCAGTGGTGCTGCATCGTCAGGCCAGCAATGCTGTAGGGGGATGTCGTTTAAATCTACGTCGTCGCCTTCCAATACAATCTCTTGGCAGGCGGGGTTACGTATCATTTTTGGGGCCATATCCCACAGTGCCGACTTCAGCATGGATACTTTAGAGAAAGCATCACGCAAGCCGCGAGGGGCTTCGGGTTCACGTAGGGTGGCCAGTAGTTCGCCTACCTCACGTAGGGCGGAAACCTCTTGTGCTCCCATTCCCCAGGCAACCCGTTTAGGGGTACCAAATAAGTTAGTGAGCACCGGCATTGTGGCTTTTTTGCCCTGATGCATGGCATTTTCAAACAGCAGTGCGGGGCCTTCTGCATTCAGGACTCTATCCCCGATTTCTGTCATTTCCAAGTGTGTGGACACTGGTGTTTGTATGCGTTTTAGCTCGCCGTGCTGCTCAAGCTGGGCGATGAAATCTCGTAAGTCGCGGTATTTCACTGTGAAGAGATACTCCGGTTTTCTGGGGTAAAGGTTGTTAAGATTATACCTACAGGATTAAGAAGGAGTCCGGACATGAATCCAGACTGGGCACATCAAGGCTTACGCCTCGTACGTTATCGCATTAGCGAGTTCGTACATATGTGTGCGATTTACTTGGGTATTGCT
Organism: Alcaligenaceae bacterium 429; assembly: GCA_004791645.1. Classification (GTDB taxonomy): domain Bacteria; phylum Pseudomonadota; class Gammaproteobacteria; order Burkholderiales; family Burkholderiaceae_B; genus Paenalcaligenes. The sequence continues at coordinate 26,465 of SRSN01000008.1, read as the reverse complement.
GTGCTGGTGACTATCGCGGCGGGGCTGGTTGTGCCGTCGATCCGAGAACAGGCCCGTCAGTTGTACTCGGTGATGGTAGATGCTCTACGCCCTGAAGTGCTGAATAACGACAATTTCGCACAATTCGCGTGGATGATGCCGGACGCCAATAAGGAAGAAGCCACTGAAGAGGGTAATGAGCCGCCTCCCCCTATTGAAGAGGAGGTGGTGGAGTATTCTGCCTATCAAGGTTTTGTGGATACCTTACAGCGCACTGTAGCCGGCGCTAATGTGAATAGCATATCCAAAACGCAGTTTCAGGCTTTACGCAGCTACATTGCGCGCAAATATAAAATCGCGCACAGTGTGTCGGGAGCATTGGTGCAAACGGCCTTCACGGTGGGAGCTGAAAAACGCATAGATCCACAGCTGATTTTGGCAGTTATCGCGATAGAGTCTAGCTACAATCCTTTTGCGGAAAGTCATGCCGGAGCACAAGGTTTGATGCAGGTGATGACCAGAGTGCACCGCGATAAGCTAGAGAATTACGTAGAGCGTGAACTGGCTGTGTTTAGCCCAGAAGCCAATATTCGAGCAGGCACACAAATTTTGTACGACTGTAGAAAGCGTAGGGGCTCATTAACCGGTGCTTTAGCGTGTTACGTGGGGGCTACTGGTCCTAGCGATGGAGGGTACGGCGCACGTGTACTGGCAGAGCGTCGACGTATGGCGCTGGCATCTGGTATACCGATACGCGATTAATGCTCACAAAAAACGCCACGTAATTATCGTGGCGTTTTTTGTTAGTAGGCTAGCCGAGCCTCTTAGGCTAAGAAACGGCGCATACGTTCTACGGCTTCGTGCAGGCGCTCCAAGGATGTGGAGTATGAGAAGCGCAGGGTGTGGTGTGCCATGCTAGGGCCAAAGTCGCGGCCGGGTACGGCAGCGACGCCGGCTTCGTGCAACAAGCGCTTAGAGAAATCTTCGCTGTCGTTGCTGTGCGCTTTAATATCAGCGTAGATATAGAAAGCGCCATCAGGTTTGACGGGTACATCTACACCAATTTGCTCAAAGGCTGATAACAGAAAATCACGGCGTGCTTTAAATGCCAACCTACGCTCTTCATAAATTGCCATGCTGTCTTCTGTGAAGCAGGCTAAGGCAGCGTGTTGCGCCAGCGATGGTGCACAAATAGCCAAGCTAGCGGCCATACGATCAATGGTAGGAATCAGCGCAGGGGGAACAATCATCCAGCCCAGTCGCCAACCAGTCATGTGGAAGTACTTAGAGAAACTGTTGATGATAATGATGTCATCGTCTAGTGTTAGCGCGCTCAGGGGCTGTTCTTCGTAGTAAATGCCTAGGTAGATTTCATCCATGATGATGAAACCGTTACGAGCACGTACTTCGATAATCAGTTCTTGCAACGCTTCACGACTAATGGTGGCACCGGTAGGGTTGCTTGGAGAAGCAATCAGCACTCCACGTGTGCGCTCGTTCCAGTGTTGGCGTACGTGTTCAGCGTTGAGTTGGAAACGTTGCTCAGCCGTTGTAGGCACTAAAACCGTTTTACCACCAGCGGCCGTCACAAAATTTTGGTTGGCTGGGTAGGAGGGGTCGGGCATCAGCACTTCATCACCGGGATTGATCAAGGCCAAGGCTGCTAGGGTTAGTGCGCCAGATGCGCCAGCGGTGACTACAATACGATCAGGGGTGACTTGAGTGGCGCCAAAAAAGCTTTGATAGTAACGGCTGATGGCAGCACGCAGAGCAGGCTCACCCAGCGGTGGAGTGTACTGACTACGCCCGGCTTCGCTCGCTGCATGTAGTGCCTGTACTACAGCGGCAGGAGCGGTGAAGTCTGGTTCACCTATGCCCAGGCTGATAATATCTTTGCCTTGAGCTATCAAGGCATTGGCTTCTTTGAACAGTTCTACCGCATGAAAGGGAGTGATGTGTGCAGTTCGATGCGCTGGGCGAAACATAAAGCAGAGAATCTCGGTATAAAAGGCCGCATTGCAGCGGTGGCTGAGTCAGGATTAACCCATTAATCATAAGCATATGGCAGGAAAATACAATGCATTCTGAATCGCGTCGGGCTTTTCTGTCGGGTCGTAGGCATGTGGAGCAGGTCAGTGCATGGGATCAGTTCTGCTTACAACTGAGCCAAAAAGCGCAAGGTGAGAAGCGAGTGTTGGGCGGGGAGCAATTATGTTTTACGCCCGAAACACCGGCAGACGTACATCACGCTCGCAACCTCTGCGCCTTGCATCAGGTCATGATGGGGGTAGAGGGTGTGCCGCACCGGCATAGTGACGACACGTTACCCACCTTGTGGGTAGATCCCAAAAACTTGAATAAATTTCAAATTCTGCAGCCGGAAAACGGGCACTGGTTTGTGCAGCCAGGCTGCTTGTTGGGAGAGCTAAGCGAAGCGGGCTTACGCGGTTTAGCGGCGTGGCCAGCAGAGTGGACGATTGCGGCGTGGTTGCTAGATAGACACAGCCAAAGCTGGCGCACAGGCCACACTCACTTATCGGGTGTGGTTCATGCATCATTAGTCATGGACGATGGTACGGTATCGAGTTTGGGGGCTTTTGGGCAGAACAACACCAAACCGTTGAATACGCCCCGTTTGCGCCAAATGGTGCCTCAGCTGTTTCAGTTGCAAAATAGTGAAATGGGGCAGGCGTGTTTGGCGTTACCGCTGTGGGAAGCACGCTATAGATTAGATGCCTTGCAGCCTGTGCAGGCAGATCATGATTTGAATTTAGCTCACCTACTATTAGGTAGTGGGGGCGATCTAGGTTGGTTGGAGTGGGTGGTGTTGGATGCGCGCTGCTTATCCACAGAGGCTGTGTGGGAGCATTCACAAGCTGGTTTACTGCGTGAAAAAAGCCTACAGATTGCCGCCGCCGATATAGAGATGGAAGTGAAGCAATGCTTTGATCCGCAAGGGAATTTTACACACCCTGCACAAGAGTGGGATGGACTAAAACTATAGTTCTACTATTTTTGCTGCCCTGCAGCATGTGTTCCGTGTGACCTAGAGGATAGAATGGGGCTCTTTAGGGTTAGCCCTGTATTTAGTATTTGAATTTCTAGAGTAAGTGGTTAAACGTTATGGATGAAAATCTTCGCAAGGCAGCGCTCGAGTATCACGAGCAAGGTCGCCCTGGCAAACTGTCAGTGACACCTACTAAGCAGTTATCCAACCAGCGTGATCTGGCGTTGGCGTATTCTCCAGGTGTTGCAGCCGCGTGTGAGGAAATCGTAACTGACCCGCAAAATGCGTTCCGTTACACCGGTCGTGGCAACTTGGTTGGTGTTATCACCAACGGTACTGCTGTACTGGGTCTGGGCAATATTGGTGCATTGGCATCTAAGCCTGTGATGGAAGGTAAAGCTGTTCTGTTCAAGAACTTTGCTGGTATCGATGTATTCGATATCGAGATCAATGAAACCGATCCAGAGAAACTGGTAGATATCATTGCTGGTTTGGAACCCACTTTCGGTGGTATCAACCTAGAAGATATCAAAGCGCCAGAGTGCTTCATCGTAGAGAAAAAGCTGCGTGAACGCATGAAGATCCCTGTCTTCCACGACGATCAGCACGGTACAGCTATCTGTGTGGCTGCTGCATTCCTGAACGGTTTGGCAGTGGTAGACAAAAAGCTAGAAGAAGTAAAAGTGGTAGTGTCCGGCGCGGGCGCGGCTGCTTTGGCGTGTTTGGAATTGTTGGTAGACCTAGGCCTGCCAATGAAAAACATCTGGCTGACAGACATCGAAGGCGTGGTCTACAAAGGCCGTACCGTCTTGATGGATGAAACCAAAGAGCGCTTTGTGCAAGATACTGATGCACGTAAATTGGCCGATGTGGTTGAGAATGCCGACGTATTCTTGGGCTTATCTGCTGGTGGCGTGTTGAAACCAGAAATGGTGGCACGCATGGCTGCTCGCCCACTGATCTTGGCGTTGGCTAACCCTAACCCAGAAATTCTGCCCGAAGACGCACACGCGGTACGTGATGACGTGGTGATTGCTACAGGTCGTTCTGACTACCCTAACCAAGTCAACAACGTGCTGTGCTTCCCGTACATCTTCCGTGGTGCGCTGGATATTGGTGCAACTACCATTACACGTGGCATGGAAATTGCGGCTGTACACGCTATTTGCCAATTGGCGCGTGAAGAGCAAGATGAGCTGGTTGCTGCGGCTTACAACATCGAGAATCTGGAGTTTGGTCCTGAGTACCTGATTCCAAAACCCTTTGACTCTCGCTTGATCGCACGTATAGCTCCTGCTGTTGCTAAAGCCGGTATGGATGAAGGCGTTGCTACACGCCCTATCGAAGACCTAGACGCATACGTCTACCAGTTGCAGCAGTTTGTGTACCGTTCTGGCGCTTTCATGAAGCCTGTGTATGGTGCAGCTAAAGAGATTGTTAAAAACGGCGGCAAATCACGTATTGTGTTCGCAGAAGGCGAAGACGAAGGTGTGCTGCGTGCGGTACAGGTAATCGTAGACGAGAAATTGGCTACACCTATCCTGATTGGCCGCCCAGCCGTGTTGCAACAACGTATTGAGCGTTTTGGCTTGCGTATTCGTTTGGGTGTTGACGTAGATGTCACCAACCCAGAGCAAGATGATCGCTTCAACCGTTACTGGACAGCCTACTGGGAAATGCGTTGCCGCGATGGCGTGACCAAAGAAATGGCACGCGTAGAGATGCGTCGTCGCTTTACTCTGATTGGTGCCATGATGCTGCATCTGGGCGAAGCCGACGGCATGATCTGCGGTACCGTGGGTAGCTACGCTAACCACTTGCAGTTCATTGACGAAGTGATTGGTAAACGTCCTGGTGCGAAAACCTACAGTGCGATGAACATCTTGCTGTTGCGTGAGCGTACCGTGGCATTGGCTGATACACATGTTAATGACAACCCCGACGCAGAACAGATCGCTGAAATCACGATTGCGGCTGCACGTCGCATGCGTGAGCTGAACATCGAGCCTAAAGCAGCGTTGTTGTCCCGTTCTAACTTTGGTACAGGCAGCTCGTCATCTGGCGGCAAAATGCGCGAAGCGTTGGATTTAATCCGTCAACAAGCGCCTGAGCTAGAAGTAGATGGTGAAATGCACGGTGATTGTGCATTGGATGAAAGCCTGCGTAAACGCATTCTGCCCCACACTACGTTGAATGGCGCAGCAAACTTGCTGATTTGCCCGAACGTAGATGCCGGTAATATCGCTTACAACCTGTTAAAGACAGAGGCAGGTGGTAACGTTGCTGTAGGCCCATTCTTGCTAGGCGCTAATGCTCCTATCAGCATTATGACCTCCAGCTCCTCGGTACGTCGTATTATCAATATGACGGCACTGACAGTGGTGGATGCCAACACCGCACGCGACTAAGTTTCGCTACTGGCCTGCCTCTTAACGGAGCGCAGGCCAGTTTTTTTGTGCGTATGCTATTGTAGGTATTTTGCAATACCTGAATTGAAGTGTTGAGGGAAAGAAACGGATTCTTCGACCGCTTGCACAGAGACTGCTAAATGGATTAAAAACCCATTCGCTACGTCTAAATATCGCCTAAGATAAAAACGTTACGGGTTGTTTCTGTGCGCACCGCACGTCTCTTACCGTCAACGGAAAATTCTCAGTCATGACGAATGTACTGGCGATAGACAAGTTTCTAATTTATTGTTCGGATTAGCCAGAGGTAAAAGGCTGATCGGTTCAGATTGAGCAGGTATTATGGATCGACAGGAAGTCAACGTTTTTAGAAGGGCATCGCAATGAGTCAAAGCCTCAATTTGCAAGAGCTGTTGCAGCAGGGTGGCCTGATTAATGCAACCGATGCACAAAAAAGTAAAATTTTCACCATGGCACAAGCGGCCGAGATCACAGTAGGTGAAGTAGATTGTGATCGCGCTCGTAGTTGTTCAGCAGTACTGCGCGCTATTGTGAAGGCAGTGGATTACCCCGACTTTTTCGGTAGTGATCTGGATGCGCTCTATGATTGTTTGTGCGACACCGTTTTGGATCAAAAAACAGGGTTGTATCTGTGGTTTGATAAATTGCACACAGGTGACCCCGCGCTGGAAACCCATGCGCAGGCTATTTTGAGTGTGTGTAATGATGTGGCCGACTTTGTCAGCACTAAAGACAAGATGTTTGCCTACACTGTTATTCACGCAGGCAAGCACCCTGATGCTGAGCCTGGTGTAGCGCCCACGCCATACTCAGGTGGTGACGTGGAACCAAGCTACGAAGATTGAGGCTGACTACAGCCAGCCCATTCTTGCGCTGGCTGCTGATACCAATGCGATAGCAGCGGTTTCGGTACGCAAAATACGAGCACCGAAACGCATAGACAAGGCCCCAGCAGCGATTGCTTGGGCCTTTTCTTCTTCTGACCACCCACCTTCTGGGCCAATCAAAAACACTATATGAGCATCAGGCCAGTCGGAGACTTCCGCCAAGGCGCTGTCTAAGTCGTGCTCAGCATCTGGGTCACAAAAAATAACGCGTGTATGAGCAGAGTTAGGGAGCGACTGTAAAAAAGCTGCCAGTTGTTGTGGGGGCGATACGTGCATGACGCGGTTGCGCCCACATTGTTCGCTGGCTGATCGGGCAACTTTTTGCCAGTGTTGTACACGCTTTTGTAGTCTGTCGCCTTGCAGTTGTAGAACACTGTAGCGAGCGGCAATAGGGGCGAGGGCAGTGACGCCTACCTCGGTGCATTTTTCTGCAATCCAATCCATTTTGTCGCCAGAGGCTAAGCCTTGGGCAACCGTAATGCGTTGCGGAAGCTCGCGTTCAAGATCTTGAAATTCCAGCAAGTGTGCTAGCACACCTTTACCTTGATGTTGTAAAGATGCCAAAAATTGTCCGCCTTGGCCATTAAAAAGCCAGACCTTAGATTGGTCTTTGAGACGTAAAACACGGAGCATATAGTGGGCCAGCTCGGTGCTAAGTTCAACGGTAGTGCCTGTTTGCAGGTCTATTTCACAAAAAAAACGTGGCAGATTCATATGCTTGGCTGAGTTTGAAGAGTCATGCTTGTTACAGCATAACCGAGCTCTGGAGTGCTTGGGTGGCGGTGCAGCGGGCATTGCGGTGGTAAAATGAATGGCTTTAATAACTACCTGTTGATGATGGGGCAGGCCACAGTGTCATTTGCCCTTCAAGAGTTTCCAATGGACTTATCCTCTTCCTCCGTATCGCCCATGGCGAATGCCATTCGTGCACTGGCGATGGATGCCGTGCAACAAGCTAAATCGGGTCACCCTGGTGCGCCTATGGGGATGGCAGAAATTGCCGAAGTGCTGTGGACACGCCACCTCAAACATAACCCAGCTGATCCTGCGTGGTTTGATCGTGACCGCTTCGTATTGTCTAACGGCCACGGCTCCATGCTGATTTATGCCCTGTTGCATCTGACAGGCTACGATCTGCCCATGGAAGAGCTGCGTAATTTCCGTCAATTGCACTCGCGTACCGCCGGCCACCCTGAAGTGGGCGAAACCGCTGGTGTGGAAACTACCACAGGCCCATTGGGACAAGGTATTTCCAACGCCGTAGGTATGGCATTGGCCGAAGCCTTGCTGGCTAAAGAATTCAACCGTCCAGGCCATAATGTTGTGGATCACAACACGTATGCGTTTGTGGGCGATGGCTGCTTGATGGAAGGTATTTCCCATGAAGCATGCTCGTTGGCAGGTACCTTGAAACTGTCCAAATTGATCGTGTTCTACGACGACAATGGCATCTCCATTGACGGTAAAGTGGAATCTTGGTTTGGCGATAACACAACAGAGCGCTTCCGTAGTTACGGCTGGAACGTTGTAGAAAACGTTGATGGCCACAGCGTAGAGGCACTGGAAAAAGCAGTACAAACAGCCAAAGCCTACGTTAAAGAAGGCAACGGCCCAACCATCATTTGCTGTAAGACAGTAATTGGTAAAGGTTCACCTAAACTGGCTGGCTCCGAGAAGTCTCACGGCGCTCCATTTGGTGATGAAGAAATTGCTGCCACACGCGCAGCCATTGGCTGGCCTCATGCTGCTTTTGAGATTCCAGCAGACGTGTACGAATACTGGGATGGCCGCAGCAAAGGTGCTGCTGCTCAATCCGAGTGGGAACAGCGTTTTGCCGCATACCAAGCTGCACACCCAGAACTGGCTAAAGAACTGGCCCGTCGTCTGCGCAGCGAATTGCCTGCTAACTTCGACGAGTTGGCTCAAGAATTACTGAACAAAACCCAAGCGGCAGCACAAACCGTTGCTACACGTAAAGCCTCCCAGTTGGCCATTGAAGGTCTGGTAGATGGCTTGCCTGAAATGCTGGGTGGTTCGGCTGACTTGACCGGTTCTAACCTGACTAACTGGCCTGGCGTTGCTCCTGTGCGTGCAACCGACGACGGCGTACAGTTCGGTCGTCACATCAACTACGGTGTGCGTGAGTTCGGTATGGCTGCCGTGATGAACGGTATGGCATTGCACGGTGGTTACCTGCCATTTGGCGGTACCTTCCTGACATTCTCTGATTACTCACGTAATGCCATTCGTATGGCTGCGTTGATGAAACAGCGCGTGGTGCACGTGTTCACACACGACTCCATCGGTTTGGGCGAAGACGGTCCTACTCACCAGTCCATCGAGCACGCTTCTAGTCTGCGTTTGATTCCTAACCTGCACGTATGGCGTCCTTGCGACACCACCGAAACTGCTGTGGCATGGATTGAGTCCGTTCGCCGTCCAGCAAGCGTAGGCTTGAACGTGAAAGACGGTGGCCCAAGTGCGCTGCTGTTGTCCCGTCAAAATCTGCCTTTCATTGAGCGTGATAGCCAAACCGTTGCAGCGATTGCGCGCGGTGGTTATGTATTGCGTGATGCGGCTAACGCACGTGCCATCATCATGGCTACAGGTTCTGAAGTAGAACTGGCGTTGAAGGCACAAACTGAATTAGCAGAAAAAGGTATTCCAGTGCGCGTGGTTTCCATGCCTTGCACCAATATCTTTGATGCACAAGATAAAGCGTGGCGTGATGCCGTGTTGCCTGCTGGTTTGCCTCGTGTGGCGATTGAAGCGGGTTCCACTGGCTTGTGGCACAAATATGTAGGCCTAGATGGTGCGGTTCTGGGTATAGACAGCTACGGTGCGTCTGCGCCGGCTGATGTACTGTTCAAGCACTTTGGTCTGACCACTGAGAAGTTGGTCGAAGCTGTAGAAAAGATTCTGTAAATTAGGAGATCCAAGATGACGATTCGCGTCGCTATCAATGGCTATGGTCGTATTGGCCGTATGACACTGCGTGCTCACTACGAGTACGGTAAGAAACACGGTATTGAAATCGTAGCGATTAACGCTCCTGGCCAAGACGAAGTGGCTAGACACCTCACACGTTTTGATACGGTACATGGCCGTTTCAACGCCGAGGTAGAGCTGGAAGGCAAAGAGTACTTGGTCATCAACGGTGATCGTATTCGTTTGTTGTCCGAGCGTGATCCTACTAAATTGCCTTGGGGCGAACTGAACGTAGACGTGGTCATGGATTGCACAGGCCGCTTCACAACCAAAGAAGCAGCAAGCGCGCATTTGCAAGCTGGTGCTAAGAAAGTGTTGATCTCTGCTCCTGGTGGCAAAGATGTAGACGCGACTATCGTGTACGGTGTGAACCACAACGTGCTGAAAGCGACTGATACCGTTGTGTCTAACGCTTCTTGCACCACTAACTGCTTGGCACCATTGGCTCAGCCTTTGAACCAAGAGTTGGGAATTGTGAATGGTTTGATGACTACTATTCACGCTTTCACAAACGACCAGGTACTGATCGACGTTGCACACAAAGATTTGCGCCGTGCGCGTGCAGCCACAATGAGCATGATCCCAACTAAAACTGGTGCAGCTGCAGCAGTAGGTTTGGTATTGCCAGAGTTGAACGGCAAGTTGGATGGTTACGCTGTACGCGTGCCGACCATCAACGTGTCCATGGTTGATCTGACATTTATGTCGGCTCGTCCTACCAGCGTAGAAGAAGTAAACAGCATCCTGAAAAAAGCCTCCCAAGGTGCATTGAAAGGCGTGCTGGACTACAGCGATGAACCGCTGGTGTCCACAGACTACAACCACAGCACAGCGTCTAGCACTGTGGATTCTATGCTGACTAAAGTATCGGGTGGTAACTTGGTAAAAGTTGCTGCATGGTACGACAACGAATGGGCTTTCTCCGTGCGTATGCTGGATACGGCTCATGCGATGATGACCGCCAAATAAATTCAGCGGCTCAAAAAGGCGGGGGGGCCCCGCCTTTGTCGTGCCTAGGATAAAGCAATCATGATTACTACGATTAAAACACTAAGCCAACTGGTGGCCGAAGGCCAAGTGGCAGGCAAGCGCGTGCTGATACGTTCCGATATGAACGTACCGATGGCCGGCGGTGCTATTACTGAAGACACACGCATTCGTGCGTCGCTGGAAGCCATTCACATGGCATTGGATGCCGGCGCCGCCGTGATGGTGATGAGCCATTTGGGCCGTCCCAAAGAAGGCGAAATAATGCCTCGCGACACACTGACTCCTATTGCTGAGCGTTTGAGTGAGCTGCTGGGCGTTTCCGTACCCCTACAACGTGATTGGATCGAAGGGGTAGATATCGCTCCGGGTCAGATCGTGCTGCTGGAAAACTGCCGCTGCAATGTAGGCGAAAAAGCCAATGACGAAACTCTGGCACGAAAAATGGCCGCATTGTGCGACATCTACGTGAATGATGCATTTGGTGCGGCTCACCGTGCTCAAGCTTCTACCGAAGGTGTAGCGCGTTACGCTCCTATCGCATGTGCTGGTCCTTTGTTGGAAGCCGAGCTGAACGCGTTGAGCCGTACGTTGACTGACCCAGCTCGTCCTTTGGTGGCGATTGTGGGTGGTGCCAAAGTTTCTACTAAGCTGTCCATTTTGTTGGCCTTGGCGAACAAAGTAGACCAGTTGATCGTGGGTGGTGGTATTGCCAACACATTCATGCTGGCAAAGGGCCTGAAAGTAGGTAAATCTCTGGTAGAAGAAAGCCAAGTAGATGAAGCTCGCCAAGTCATTGCTGTGATGAAAGAGCGTGGTGCTGAAGTACCTATTCCTGTGGATGTGGTGTGTGCCAAAAGCTTTGCTACCGATGCTGAGCCTACTGTGAAAGCCGCTACTGATGTAGAGGAAGATGATCTGATTCTGGACATCGGCCCTGAAACAGCTCAACAGTTGGCTGGCATTTTGCGTAACGCAGGCACTATTGTTTGGAACGGCCCAGTGGGCGTGTTTGAGTTCCCGAACTTTGCAGGCGGCACACGCGTGTTGGCACAAGCTATTGCTGACTCAAACGCTTTCTCTATCGCTGGTGGTGGTGACACCTTGGCTGCAATTGCAGCCTTTGATGTGGCCGATAAGATTGGCTATATCTCTACTGGTGGTGGCGCTTTCCTGGAGTTCCTGGAAGGTAAAAGTTTGCCTGCCGTAGCGGTATTGCAGGAACGCGCAGCGGAGTAAGCCTAACGTAGTTGGGAGTTATAACGCGCTCAAAATGGCCTGATAACCTGCTAGGGTGTCAGGCCATTTTGGTGTCCAGCCTAGCTGTTTTAAACGTTGGTTACTAAAACGCTTGCCTTGAGCGGGAGCCTGATCATCGCGCTGTGGTGGGGTGATCCCTATATATTCGGCCAAGCTGGTGTATAGGTCTATTTGTTCTAATGGCGTGTCGTCGGTGCCCACATACAGTGCTTCGGGATGTGGGTGTTGTAGCAGTAGACTGCACGCTTGCACCACATCATCAATATGTATGCGGTTGGCCCAATTGCCGGGTGAAGAGGGGACTACCCAACCCGGTTTACGTAAACGTTGCAGCCATTGCAGGCGTTCTGGGCCGTAGATGCCGCTAAAGCGAATCACTACTAGTTTGTCTCCCAAGCGCTCGCGCAATAACTGTTCAGCTTTTACCAAGGCTATGCCATTGAATTGAGCAGGGTCAGTAGGGTTGCGTTCATCTATCCAAGATTCACTCGCACGGTAGACGGCGGTGGACGATACAAAAACAAAGCGTTGTAAGGCAGTAAGATCCAGCGCGTTTAATAGGTTATTTAGGCCGGTTTCGTAAACGGCAGCATAACCCGCTTCGGAGCGTTCGCTAGGTGTCGCGGTGTACAGTACATGGCTGCACACAGGTAGCTGTTGCAGGCTATCTGCTTGGGTGAGGTCGGCTTGAATAGCAGGTATGTCGGTTTCTGCTGGGTTGGGGTTACGACGTAAGGCCCACTGCGGAACGGCGAGGTGTTTAAGCTGTTGATAACAGCGTTTGGCAATGTCGCCTGCGCCTGCGTATAAAATTCCGGTAAGTGGCTGGGCTGGCATGGCAAAAACTCCTAGTTTGACGGTGGGTTATGCGTTTGCGCTACGGCTGCTTTTTGGGCATAGTAAATAGTTTGTTCCATTGTACTGTGAGGGACTTGTGAAAAAATTACAGCGTACGCATCCAGATGAATTGTTGGTGGGGCTGGTGTCGGTTTCTGATAGAGCTTCAGGCGGTCAATATCAAGATGAAGGTATCCCTGCCTTGGAGTCATGGTTAGCGGCAGCGTTGGTGCAGCCTGCACAGTGCGTGTCGCGTTTAGTACCCGATGACACAGACACTATCTCGGCCACCTTAAAAGAGTTGGTGGATGAGTTGGGTTGTGACCTAGTGTTGACCACTGGTGGTACGGGGCCAGCGCGTAGAGATGTCACACCTGAAGCCACTTTGGCAGTAGCTACACGCGAAATGCCGGGGTTTGGTGAGCAAATGCGCCAAATTAGTTTGAAGTTTGTACCGACAGCGATTTTGTCACGCCAAGTGGGTGTGCTGCGCGAAACGGCTGATCATGCGGCATTGATTTTGAACTTGCCCGGTCAGCCTAAAGCGATCAAAGAAACGCTAGAAGGTTTGAGAGACGATCAAGGTAACGTTGTAGTGCCCGGTATTTTTGCGGCCGTGCCTTACTGCATTGATCTTATTGGTGGCCCGTATGTGGAAACACACGAGCACATAGTGTCGGCATTTCGCCCAAAATCGGCACGTAGGCCTAAACAATAATACGCAAAACAAGCAAGAATTCGTTTTCACCCGTAAAATTACGGGTGATTTAGTTATTTTATTCAAGTACTCAGGAGATCTTCATGGCCTTGGTTTCCATGCGTCAGCTGTTGGATCATGCGGCTGAAAATGGCTACGGCATTCCCGCATTTAACGTGAACAATCTGGAGCAGGTCCAGGCAATCATGGAAGCGGCAGCTGAGACTGATAGCCCCGTTATCATGCAAGCTTCGGCAGGCGCCCGCAAATACGCAGGCGAAAAATTCCTGCAAGGTTTGATTCGTTCCGCCGTTGAAAGCTACCCGCACATTCCTGTGGTGATGCACCAAGATCACGGCCAGTCACCAGCTGTATGTAAAGGCGCCATCGAGATGGGCTTTAGCAGCGTGATGATGGACGGTTCTTTGGAAGAAGACGGTAAAACAGTTGCTGACTACGAATACAACGTAGACGTGACTCGTCGCGTCGTAGAGATGGCTCACAAGTTGGGCGTGACAGTAGAAGGCGAGTTGGGTTGCTTGGGTTCATTGGAAACCATGCAAGGCGACAAAGAAGACGGTCACGGCTTTGATGGCGTGTTGACACTAGACGAGTTGCTGACTAGCCCAGAGCAAGCCGCAGACTTCGTTCGTCGCACTCAGTTGGATGCGTTGGCGATTGCTATTGGTACTAGCCACGGTGCGTACAAGTTCACTCGCGAACCTACAGGCGATATCTTGTCCATCCAGCGCGTGAAAGAAATCCACGCTCGTTTGCCTAACACTCACTTGGTGATGCACGGTAGTTCCAGCGTGCCACAAGAGTTGTTGGCTGAAATCCGTGAATTCGGTGGCGACATGAAAGAAACCTACGGTGTGCCCGTAGCGGAAATTCAAGAAGCTATCAAATACGGTGTGCGTAAAGTAAACATCGACACAGACATCCGTTTGGCGATGACTGCTGCGATCCGCCGTTTCTTGTTTACATATCCAGACAAGTTTGATCCACGTGAATACCTGAAACCAGCACGTGCTGCTGCCAAAGCAGTGTGTGTAGCTCGTTACGAGCAGTTTGGTACTGCAGGTAATGCATCCAAAATCAAACCTATAGCCTTGGATGAAATTGCCCGCCGTTATGCCTCGGGCGAACTGGCCCAAAAGGTACAGTAAGGCTTAATACAGGCCATCCCACGGATGGCCTGATTTGTTTGCGGGGTTAGATCCCTCTGACTTGCTGCTCGCCCGCAGCAAGGCGCTTTTTTAAGGAAAACATGGTGCAACAGGCGCTTTTCGAATCCACTCTGAAATCCCTACCTTTGTTGGCACGCGGTAAAGTGCGTGACATGTACGAGGTGGGCGACGATAAACTTCTAGTGGTTGCTTCCGATAGATTGTCAGCTTTTGATGTGATCATGGATGATCCCATCCCTGGTAAAGGGGCTGTGCTGACGAACATGACGGAGTTTTGGCTGAAGAAGCTGGCGCACATCGTACCTAATCACTCTACAACTGTACGTGCTGTTGACGTGGTGGCTGCTGATGAGCAGGCTCAGGTTAAAGACCGTGCGGTAGTAGTAAAGCGTTTAAAACCTATCATGGTAGAGGCCGTAGCACGCGGCTATATCATTGGTTCGGGCTGGAAAGAATATCAAAAAACAGGCGCAATCTGCGGCATTCCACTGCCTGCGGGTTTGCAACAAGCTAGCCAATTGCCTGAGCCTATTTTTACACCTGCTGCTAAAGCAGAAATGGGCTCTCACGATGAAAACGTCAGCTTCTTGCACGTTGTGGCAGAAGTAGGCCAGTCGTTGGCTGAGCAAATTCGTGACATCACATTGCGTTTGTACAAAGAAGCCGCTGCTTACGCAGCAACGCGCGGCATTATCATTGCCGACACAAAATTTGAGTTTGGTCTGGATGAAGACGGTGTATTGCACTTGATGGATGAAGTGCTGACACCAGACTCTTCCCGTTTCTGGGATGCGAGCAGCTACCAAGTTGGTACTAGCCCAGCTTCCTTTGATAAACAGTTTGTACGTGATTGGCTGGAAACCCAAGATTGGGACAAAACACCGCCAGCGCCACGTTTGCCTGCTGATGTGATTGCTCGCACGGCTGCCAAGTACCAAGAAGCCTTGGACAAATTGACTAAGTAATACGCGGAGTAAGTAAGGACATGAGCACAGTAGCACCCGTAACAGTAGGGGTAGTCATGGGGTCTTCCAGCGACTGGCCGGTAATGCAAAATGCAGCCGCCATTCTGGAAGAGTTTGGTATTGCCTTTGAAACCCTAGTGGTATCGGCTCACCGTATGCCGTTGGATATGGTGGAATATGGTCGTAAAGCCAGTGAAACTGGCATGAAAGCCATTATTGCTGGTGCGGGTGGTGCTGCGCATTTGCCAGGTATGTTGGCAGCCCTAACTGAAGTGCCGGTCTATGGTGTACCGGTGCCATCACGCTACTTGCGTGGCGAAGACTCGCTATTATCTATCGTACAAATGCCTAAAGGCGTGCCTGTAGCAACCTTTGCTATTGGCGAAGCCGGTGCAGCCAATGCCGCATTGCATGTGGTGGCTAACTTGGCTATGTATGATGATGCGTTGCGTGTGAAGTTAAACGCATTCCGTGCGCGCCAAACTGAAGTGGCACGTAACATGCAGGTGCCTCCACCTGAGCAAGCCTGATTTTTAAGCGAAACGAGCAGTATATGAACAAGGTTACAAACGAGGCCGTGATCCAACCTAGTGACTGGCTAGGTATGATTGGTGGCGGTCAATTGGGACGTATGTTTTGTCATGCAGCCCAAAGCTTGGGCTACAAAGTGGCTGTGTTGGATCCCGATCTCAACAGCCCTGCGGGCGCTGTAGCGGACAAACATATTCGTGCCGCTTACGATGATGAAGAAGGTTTGCGTGCGTTGTCGGCACAGTGCAAAGCCATCACGACTGAATTTGAAAACGTACCAGCAGCCAGTTTGCAGTTCTTGGAGCAAGGCAGTCGTGTGACGCCTTCTTCATCTGCCGTAGCGGTTGTACAAGACCGTATTACTGAAAAAGCGTTTATCGTGTCTGCTGGTGTACCTGTGGCGCCTTATGCGCCTATACACAGCAAAGCAGATTTGCAAAATGCCGATGCGGCATTGTTCCCCGGCATTTTGAAAGCAGCACGTTTGGGTTACGACGGTAAAGGCCAAGCACGTGTGAGCAGCCGTGAAGAGGCGCTGAATGCGTTTGCTCAATTTGGCGAAGTACCCTGTGTGCTAGAAGCTTTGCAGCCATTGAAAGATGAAATTTCTGTGGTGATGGCACGATCGCTAAACGGTGATGTGGCGGCATTTGTACCTTCACATAACGAGCACCGTGACGGTATCTTGGCAGTTTCCACAGCGGCATCCGCTAACTTGCCGGTGTACCAAGAAGCCATTACTGCTGCCACGAAAATTGCGCAGACCTTGGGTTACTACGGTGTGTTCTGTGTGGAGTTTTTCATTCTGCAAGACGGCTCGGTGATTGCTAACGAGATCGCACCACGTCCCCATAACAGTGGTCACTTCACGATGGATGCGTGTGTGACCAGCCAGTTTGCACAACAAGCGCGTGTGATGGCCGGTTTGCCGCTAGGTTCTGCAACCTCACACAGCTATTCCGTGATGTTGAACCTGTTGGGTGACTTGTGGTTTGACGAGCAAGGCACATACCGTGAGCCTGATTGGGCGGGTGTGTTGGCTGTTCCGGGTGCATGCTTGCATTTGTATGGCAAAGCAGAAGCCCGTAAAGGCCGCAAGATGGGTCATATCAACGTGATCGGTAGCACGCTGGAAGAAGCACAACAACGTGCAGCACAAGCCGCATTGCCTTTGGGTTTTGTGTACCATGCATGAGACTGTAATCAGCCCGTCTGATGCGCAGTCTGTGCAGCAGGCTGCTGAATTGCTATATGCCGGCGAGCTAGTCGCATTTCCTACCGAGACCGTTTACGGTTTAGGGGCAGATGCGGAAAACCTAGCAGCGCTGGCCAGTATCTATGAAGCCAAGGGACGTCCTAGCAATCATCCGGTGATTGTGCACGTCGCCCCCGGGGCTGATTTGTACTATTGGGCCAAACAAATTCCCGATGAAGGTTGGCGCTTGGTAGAGTGTTTCTGGCCTGGCCCGTTAACCTTGATTTTGCCTAAGGCAGATCATGTGCCGCTGCAAATTACCGGTGGACAAGATAGCGTAGGGGTACGATGCCCATCGCACCCGGTAGCACAAGCCTTGTTGACTGCTTTTGCTAAGTGCAAAGGTGGGCAGGGTGGAGTGGCTGCGCCATCCGCAAACCGTTTTGGGCGTATTTCGCCTACGCAGGCTTACCATGTACAACAAGAATTCAAAGGTTGTGTATTGCAGCCCAAGATGATCTTGGAGGGTGGCCCTGCCGAGGTAGGGATTGAGTCCACCATTGTGGATGTATCACGTGTGGCGACTACCGGTGAAGTGGCCGTCTTGCGCCCTGGCGGCATTAGCGTGGCACAAATAGAGGCAGCACTAGGGCGTTCGGTACAAATAGGGGCTAAGCACCATGCACCACGTGTGTCGGGTAGCTTAAAAGCTCACTATGCACCAACAACACCACTTTTTAGCTTGTCGCGTGCAGCGTTGCACGCCAAAGCAGCCGAGGCTACAGCACCTAAGAAGGTAGGGTTGTTAGGCTTTGGGAAAGCTCCCGCAGCGTTAGCCGCTGGGTTGCAGTGGGTAGAGTTACCTAGTCAGCCAGCACACTTTGCACACGCGTTGTATGCATTGCTGCGTGAGCTGGATGAGCAAGGTTTTGATGCCTTCTATATTGAGCAGTTGCCTACTACGGCAGAATGGCTGGCTGTGGCAGACAGACTCAACAGAGCGGCTGCCGCGTTCGAATAAATCGCTGCTATTTAATCTAACAAGTTGTGGTCTTGTAAGAAGCGCAAGCAGCGTTTCTTAAGGCGTTCCGGCTGTTCAAAATGTGGACTATGCCGGACGCCTGCCAACACCAGTGCCTCAGCATGAGGCACTAAGCATTGCACCCCATACACTTGATGCAAGGATGAGTACTCATCCTCGTCGCCCTGTATCAGCAGCGTAGGGCATTGGATGTTCGTTACATCACTTTCTATGTTCCAGTTTTTCTGGAAGTCAGGGCTGCTCCACGCACGGCTCCATGGTTTGAAGGTGCCATCTACATCTTGGTGATAACGAGCCAGTCGTTGGCGCAGATCGCCACTGTCATACCAGTTGATGCAATGCTCTAACCCGTGGTGCATAAAGGGTTCTACATTGATGTGTGGGGCAACACAAATGATGGCGCGTGCAGTACTGTTGTCCATAGCGGCATTCAGTAGGGCGATAGAGCCACCATCGCTGTGACCAAACAAAATAGGGCGCTCGTGGGCTAAACCTAAAGCAGCCAACACAGCAGGCAAACGCTGTTGTGCTTCACGATGCAGGTAGTTGATGGGTAAGTCTTCGTTAGGGTTGCGTGGTGTGCTTTGACCGTAGCCTGGACGTGAGTACAGTAAGCCACGGCAGCCCAAGAAAGAGGCCAGCTCTTCAGGCCAAAAAGACCAATGATTAATACTGCCTAACCCTTCATGCAAAAACACCAGCAGCGGTGCTTGAGGGTCTTGGCTTCCTACCCATTGATACTCAATGTCCAGCAAGTTGCCGTCTTCGGTGATTTGCAGCGTTTGATGTGTAGCAGGTTGACGCATGGTAAAGCCTAGCCTAACGAAGGAAAACTTTTTGAGTATACGTGAAAACCACGTATGGCTCTCAGTACCCCCGTTAGGCTGTGCGGGCTTATCAGACGCGTTCAATGAGCATGGCAATACCTTGCCCGCCGCCTATGCAGGCAGCAGCAATGCCATAGCGACCTTGTTGTTGATGCAGTGTGCGTGCCAGTGTGCCGACTAAACGTATGCCTGTTGCGCCTAGTGGGTGGCCCAATGCCAAGGCACCACCATGCACGTTAACGCGTTCAGCATCAATGCCTAGCGATTGAATGGCATACAGCGGTACCACGCTAAAGGCTTCGTTGATTTCCCAGAAATCAATATCCGACACGCTGAAACCGGTTTGTTGTAGCAAACGCTGCACGGCCGGGACTACGCTTTGCCCCATCATTTCTGGGCGCACACCACGGTCTACGCACGCCACAATACGGGCCATAGGGGTGAGGTTGTATTGCTGTATGGCAGATTCCGAGGCCAGCAATCCTAACGCTGCACCGGTAGTCAGAGGAGAGCTGTTACCCGCACTAATCACACCATCTTCTTTGAATACGGTTTTCAGCTCGGATAGGGCTTCTGCTGTGGTGCCTGCACGTATGCAACTGTCGAGGTGTACCGTTGCTTCACCGTTTTCTACGGCAGGCAGCGCTATGATTTCTCCCGCCAGATACTGATCTGCTTGTGCTTGCGCGGCACGCTCATGGGAACGCACGGCAAAGTGGTCCATTTGCTCACGACTAATTCCAGCAAAGGCAGCTAAGTTTTCCGCAGTGAGCCCCATGTTCATGGCGTGTGTCATGTCGTAGGCTTTGCTGTTTTGTATCGCGGCAGAGAGCTGTGGAACCGTCAGTGTGCCTTCTTGGAACAGGCTGGGGCCCATTGGGATACGCGTCATGTGTTCGTAGCCGCCAGCAATCGCCAAGTCCGCCGCACCTGATGCAATATTCAGTGCGCTAGCGCGTAGTGCTGCAATACCAGAACCACATTGTTGGTCAATGCTACGGCTAGCACACTGGTCACCTAACTGGCTTAATAGCAAGGGGTAACGCCCGCCGAAGCTCCATTGTTCTTTAACGCCCAAGGCGCAACCAATGCTCAAGTCGTCTACGCTATCGGCATTGAGTCCATTGTCTTCCAAGCAATGATCAATCAAATGGGCCAATAAGACATCGGCACGTTGTTCGGCAAAACTGTCTACTTCAGGCTTGCGCGAATTAGCACGACTAAAGGCCGAGCGTTTGTAGTAACTCAGGTATACGGGGTTCATGAACGAGACTCCAACTGCCCCCAGCGACTGATGAACAGTGCATAGGTTTTAAGGGTTTGACGTATGGATTCGATGTTGACGCACTCATCTACACCATGAATGTTTTGCGCGACAGGACCATAGCAAGTGCCAGCGGTGCGACTGTAGAAGTGGAACGCGCGCAGGTCAGTTGTACATGTAGACAAATAATGGCCTGGCTCAGCATGTGTCAGGCTTTGGTGTGCGGCAGAAAGCTCACGTATGCCATCGTGTTTCATGTCTACCAAGTGGCCTTCAGAACGGAAGCCATGGAAACGCAGAATAGGGCGCTGGTCTGTAAAAGCAGGGTCTTTGGCAACGGCCTCTTCAATGCAATCACTGACCTTTTGCATGATCTCATTGGCAGACATGCCGGGCGGGAAACCTATGCGGGCTTCTAGCTGTGCATGTGAAGGCACGCTGGATGCCCAGTTGCCACCTTCCATCTTGCCTATGTTCAAGTTGAAGGGCTGTGCCATCGTGTCGTAAGGGGCTTGTCTATGGTGCTCGTTTAGCTCGGCCTCTAAGCCTTTTAGCCACGGAATCAAGCGTTGCAGCTTTTCAATGGCGTTGATCCCCGCAGAGGTGTCCAGCACGTGTGCCGGTTTACCTTTGACGGTAAGTTTGAACCACAGTACACCCACTTGGCCCGTGTAAATCTGTGCGCCAAAAGGTTCAGGAATTAGTGCGAAGTCCCCTCCAAAGCCTTGGTTTAAGCAGGCTAATGTACCGTTACCTGAGCATTCTTCTTCTACCACGGCCTGTATGGTTAATGGCGAGGTAATCGTGAAGCCCGCGTGTCGTATGGCGTGTACCGCATAGATCATCGCGGCTACGCCTGATTGCATGTCACCTGCACCACGGCCATACAACCAGCCTTCATGACGCCAAGGTTGGTGTGGAGGGCGTGACCACATATCAGAAGGTTCAGCGCTGACCACATCCAAGTGACCGTTTAGCACCAACGATTTACCTGTAGCACCGGGGTTGAGTTGGGAGACCAAGTTGTATTTATGGTCGTGATCCCAATCCACGGGGGCGTACAGTGGGTGGCTGCACAAGGCATGGTGCTTCATGTGCACACGTTGTGGAGCGAGATCTAGACGTGTCAGCCTGTCCTCAACCACATCCAAAACGCCTTGCTCGTGGTTTAGTACGCCGTACTGACTCACCATGTTTTCGGTGAATTCCAGTACCTCTTCAAAGACGCTATCGCAACTGTTTAGGATGCGCTGCTCCGCCGCCGTAATGTCGCGTACGGCGGGAAAAGTAGTGTTGTGACTCACATTGATTCCTTTGCGCTTAGAATTCCGCGATGTGTTCAGGCAGAATGAGCGGTGCTTCGGTCATGGCAATGAGCTCATCTAGCGTGACGTCGGACGCCTTTTCCACCAGTAGTAAACCCTCAGGCGTAACATCCATGACGGCTTTATCGGTGATGATGCGTGACACACAGCGTTCTGCGGTCAGAGGCAAACGGCATTCTTTAAGGATTTTGGAATTGCCGTATTTATCGCAGTGCGTGCTGAGTACGACGATACGAGGGGTTTTTTGAGCCAATTCCATGGCCCCACCAATGCCGGGCGAGAACTTGCCAGGAATTTTCCAGTTAGCCAAGTTACCGTGTTGGTCTACTTCAAACGCACCAATCATAGTGAGGTCCAGTTTTCCACGTCTGATCATGGCAAAGGACACGGCGCTATCGAAGTGACTACCACCAGCCAGGGTGGTGACGTAGTTACCCGCTGAGTCAATCATTTGTGGATCAATGTCGTCCACAGCCGGTTGTGGACCTACACCCAGAATGCCGTTTTCAGCGTGAATCAACACTTCCAAATTATCGGGTAAGTAGTTCACCACTTGAGCAGGCAAGCCAATGCCGAGGTTCACAATGCTGCCGGGAGTAATTTCGCGGGCAGCGCGTGCGATGATGCGATCAGTGTTTGACATGATGAGCCATCACTCCGTATTCAGTAGACAAGCCGTCTAGTACCACCACATTCTTAATAAAAGCGCAGGGGGTTTGTACAATGGCAGGGGGCAGTTCGCCGGGTGGGCAGCAGTTTGCAGTTTCCGCAATCACATGCTCTGCAGCCATGGCCATCAATGGATTAAAGTTGATGGCAGAACCGTGGTAAGACAAGTTACCTAGATGGTCTGCACGCGCAGCGTGTATCAAGGCAAAGTCGGCTTGCAGAGCCATTTCTACTTTGTAGCGATCGCCTTTCCATGACAACACATCATCAGCTGCGGTGATTTCGGAGTTCAGGCCAATGTCGGATAAAAAACCGTAACTGCCTGCGCCAGCAGTACGGATTTTCTCTGCCAAAATACCTTGCGGGTAAAACTCTACCTCTAAGGTGCCGGCATTCATCTGTTCGATCACATTACGGTTTAAGCCAATGTGCGTGGCGATCAGTTTGCGTACGCGGCCCGCCTCGATGAGCTTGCTGATGCCTAAGCCCATTTCATTGGCATCATTTTTGATCAAAGTTAGGTTGGTTTGCCCTTGACGCAGTAGCTCATTAATCAACGCAAATGGAGTGCCGGGGCTGCCAAAGCCACCAACCATAATGCTGGCGCCGGAAGGAATCTGCGCAATTGCGGATTCCAAAGAAATACATTTATTCATGCTGTTCACTAACCGATAAAACTAGAGGTGAATGCTGGCCAGGAATTTCTGGGTGCGCTCATGCTGGGGGTTATTGAAAATCTGCTCAGGCGTGCCTTGCTCGATGATGTAACCGCCGTCCATAAAAATGACGCGATCAGCCACCTTGCGAGCAAAGTCCATTTCGTGTGTGACCACCATCATGGTCATACCCTTAGTCGCTAAGGACTCCATCACGCTTAGCACTTCGCCTACCAGTTCAGGGTCCAGTGCTGAGGTGGGTTCATCAAACAGCATTACGTCGGGGTTCATCGCCAGTGCGCGCACAATGGCAACACGTTGCTTTTGACCACCAGAGAGCAAGTCAGGATAGACGTCTTTTTTGTCTGCCAAACCTACGCTGTTCAACAGTTCTACAGCTTGTTCTATAGATTGCTGTTTATCGCGCTTCAGTACTTGAGTGGGGCCTTCAATAATGTTTTGCAGGATGCTCAAGTGCGGGAACAGATGAAAGTGCTGGAACACCATGCCCAAGTTGGTACGTATATGGCACAGGTGACGCTCAAAGGCACGGCCTTTAAGGCTAGTGTCATTGATCAGCGTATCTTTGAGGAAAATCGTGCCACCGGTAGGAACTTCAAGATGGTTTACCGTGCGCAACAATGTACTTTTTCCTGAACCACTGGGGCCAATCACCACAATCACTTCACCGGGCATGATCTCTAAGTCTACAGAGCGCAATACCTCTAGGTCACCATAGCTTTTTTTCAGACCTTTAATACGGATAATAGGTTTTGTCATGGCTTATCTCCGGCTTGTTTTCAGGTGTAGACGTTTTTCAACCAAGCGCAGCAACAAGGCAATAGCCGTGGTCATGATGGCGTACAGCAGGGTGGCACCCAAGTACAGCTCGAAAGGCTTGTAGGTGGTGCCCACCAACTGTTGGGTTTTCATGGTGAGCTCCACCAAAGTGATGGTGGAAACCAGCGAGGTATCTTTCACCAGAATGATGAAGTTATTACCCAGTGGTGGAATGATGTTGCGAATGGCTTGCGGCAAAATAATGCGGCGCATGGCTTTAGCACGCGACATACCAATAGACAGCGCAGCTTCGGTTTGGCCGAAGTTTACGGATTGAATCCCTGCACGAATAGTCTCTGCGTTATAAGCACCTACGTTTAATGCCAAGCCCAATACACCCGAAGTAAAGGGCGATAGGTCAAAGCCCAACTGAGGCAAGCCGTAATAAATCAAGAACAGCTGAATTAACAGCGGAG
Source organism: Alcaligenaceae bacterium 429 (assembly GCA_004791645.1). Taxonomy (GTDB): domain Bacteria; phylum Pseudomonadota; class Gammaproteobacteria; order Burkholderiales; family Burkholderiaceae_B; genus Paenalcaligenes. The sequence continues at coordinate 2,474 of SRSN01000008.1, read as the reverse complement.
TAGAACGAATCAACCATACGTAAAAGCTGGCGATCACATTCAAAATAGGGTTGTGGGACAGTTTGGCTAACGCCGCTCCTAGGCCGAAGATCAGGCCTAGGACAAGCGAAACGATAGACAAATAGAGGGTCAACAGAGCTGCCTCGGAAAGTACGGGCAGGTACTGTGCAATGATGCTCCAGTCAAACATGAGAATCTCTTTTTAGCGTATGTCTGTACCGAAGTACTTTTCACTGATTTGGGTGTAAGTGCCGTCGTCGCGCATGTCTTGCAAGGCGGTGTTGATGGCTTGTTGCAGCTCAGGTCTGCCTTTTCTGATCGCAATACCGACTTCTTCTTGGTACAGAAGGTCACCCGCCATTTCCATGGGGGCGTTGCGTTCTTTAATGGCCATCAGGCCGGTGAGGCGCGTGGTGACGAAACCAGACAAACGTCCAGTCATCACATCCATGATGATTTGTGGATCGCCTTTGTAGGTACGTACTTCGACTTCTGGTACGTTCTGACGCAACCAATCTTCAAAGGTAGTGCCTAGGGTGACGCCAATGGTTTTGCCTTTGAGGTCTTCAATGCTTTGTAAGCCTGAACCTTGTTTCACGAAGAGTTGAGCACCGTCACGGTAATAGGGCTCGGAGAAGTCGATGGCTTCTAGGCGCTGAGGGGTAATGGCCATGGAGCCTATGATGGTGTCGTAACGATCGGCCATCAGTCCGGCAATAATGCCGTCCCACGCGGTGGTAAGGGGTTGTGCTTTGACGTCTAGTCTTTTGGCAACCTCATTGCCTATTTCTATATCGAAGCCGGTAAGCTCACCGCGTTCATTTACGAAACTGAAGGGTGGGTAAGCGCCCGTCATTGCAAAAGAAAGCGTTTGGTTTTTAAGACCATGATCAGGCGTATCAGCGTGAACATGTGCCGGACCAAGCAGGCCCAGCGTTAGGGATGCCGTGGCAATGGCAATTTTTATCATGATTGTCCTCCTTTTTTTGTGTACACCAGGCGTTATGCCCCCCGGTGAGTGGGGGCATAACAAAAGGCAAAGCCTGGTCTTAGAGAGAGCTATGCAGCTCTGTCAGTGTCTCGTCCAGCAATTGGATTAATGTGTCTATTTCTGCTGGTGTAATCGTCAGGGGCGGGCAGACCAAGAAGTGGTCGCCTTTAAGGCCGTTTAGCGTACGGCGTGGGTAAATCAACAAGCCTTTGCTTTTAGCGATCTGAGTCACTTTGTTAAAGAGATTCAGTTCGGCAGGCCAAGGTTCTTTAGTATCGCGATCTTGTACTAATTCCATGCCATACAGCATGCCTATGCCGCGTACATGACCAACGATGGGGTGTTTTTCAGCCAGTTGGTGCAACTGCTGACCTAGGTAAGCACCGGTTTCTCGGGACTTGGCAATAATGTCGTCGTCCAGCATAGTGCGCATGATGGCTACACCTGTAGCACATGCCATCGGGTTACCTGCATAGGTGTGACCGTGTTGGAAGCCGCCCGATGCCATAACCGCATTCACGATTTCGCCACGAGACAAGATAGCTGCAATGGGGTAGTATCCTGCGCCCAAGCCTTTAGCCAGTGACACGATGTCAGGTTTAACATCCCAGTTTTGATAGGCCAGCCATTGACCGGTACGGCCCATACCTGCCAGCACTTCATCAAAAATCAGCAGGCAACCATAACGATCACACAGAGCACGGATGCCTTCAAAGTATTGCTGAGTCAGCATGCGAGCGCCGGTACTGGCACCGCCTACGGGTTCGATAACGATGGCGGCAATAGTGTCTCCACCTACGGCCTCAATGCGTTTTTCGGTTTCAGCTAAGACGGCAGCAATGTGCTCTTCCAGTGTCGCTTCGGTATAGCGGTACAAATCCGGAGAAGGCACTTTCACCGCGGTATTGATGATGGGTTCGAAAGGCTCTTCCAATGGGAAGTAGCTGGTTAGCCCCAACGCACCTAAGGTGCTGCCGTGGTAGGACGGTGTGAGCGAGACAAAACGTGTACGTTGCGGTTGGTTGGTCGCAAAGAAATATTGTCTGGCTAATTTGATGGCGCTTTCTACGGCCTCGGAACCGCTGCCTACAAAGAAGACTTTGTTCAGGTAGCGATCCGTCATGTCGGCCAGCATGGAAGCCAACTCAATGGCTTCGGAGCTTTCAAACTGGGTGCGATAGCTGAAGGCCACTTTATCCAGTTGAGCTTTCATGGCTGCTTTGATCTTGGGGTGGTTATGCCCCAAGTTGCAGGTGATTGCGCCCGAGCAACCATCCAAATAGCGTTTGCCGGATTGATCCCACAGATACACGCCGTCAGCATGGCTGACCAGCGGCAGCTGGGTATTGGCTTGATAAAAAAGTGGGCTGTTGTCTGTCTCGGTATTTGTGGTCATTGTTATCTCTGAACTAAAGAAAAGGTTCAAGATTTGAGGTATTTGAGCAGATTATAGGTGTGTGTTTTTTTATTGTAAATTATAATG
>SRSN01000089.1 GCA_004791645.1 Alcaligenaceae bacterium 429 | reverse complement strand
ATAGATGCGTTAGGTGCGGTGAACTTGGCGGCCCTAGAAGAACTAGCAACTGCAAAGGAACGTAAAACCTATCTGGATGGACAGCATGAGGATTTGACACAAGCGATTGAGACGCTGGAAAATGCCATCCGTAAAATTGATAAAGAAATTCGAGAGCTGCTACTTGGCACCTTTAATGTAGTGAACGGACACTTTGGTGAGCTATTCCCTAGATTATTTGGTGGTGGGGAAGCCAAGCTCATCATGACGGGCGATGAAGTGCTGGATGCTGGTGTGATGGTGATGGCTCAACCGCCAGGTAAACGTAATAGCACGATTCATTTATTGTCTGGTGGTGAGAAAGCGTTAACGGCAACAGCGTTGGTGTTTGCGTTATTTAAGTTGAATCCGGCACCGTTCTGCTTACTAGACGAGGTGGATGCGCCATTGGATGATGCGAATACTGAACGTTATGCGCGTTTGGTGAGCAGCATGAGTGACCAAACGCAGTTTTTATTTATTTCTCACAATAAAATAGCCATGCATATGGCAAAGCAGTTGGTTGGGGTTACCATGCAAGAGCAGGGTGTTTCACGTATCGTGGCCGTAGACGTGGAGTCTGCGATTCAGATGGCTGAAGCGTAACGGGCAGGTTAACGAATTTTTCGGATACGGATAGCGTGATGAGTGATTTACAAATTGGACTGATTTCGGCTGGTGTTCTCATTATTCTTCTTGTACTGGTGTTTAACTGGTGGCAAGACCAGCGCGTCCGTCGCCAGATGCAATCCAAGTTGCCAGAAGCTGAAAGTGATCCGCTGATGGGGCAATTGGGTGGCACGGCTCCAGTGCGTAAAGAACCTACTGTGCGCATTGCAGATAGTCTGAAAAGTTCTCAAGACGATGTGCAAATAGATGAAGTGGATCCTACCTGCGAAGCTGTCATCGACATTAGCTTTAATCATCCTGTGCAAGGCGGCGAATTATCGCAAGTCTTGCAAAGCTGTTTGCGTAACCTTAGTAAGCCCATTCGTTTTTTTGCTATCACCGAAGAGGGTAATCATCACACCCGTTTGGCTGAGTCCGAGCAGTATGTTTCCATGCAGTTGGCGATTTTATTGGCGAACCGTACCGGGCCGTTGAGTGATATTGAATGGTCTAACTTGTGGTCTGCAGCACAAAACGTAGCACAGCACTTTGATGCCAGCTTGGAAGGGCCTGAACAACATCTAGTGGTACAGCAAGCACAGCAATTAGATGAGTTGTGTGCAGGGTTAGATGCGGTGGTGAGCTTGGTGGTGCGCTTAGAAGGCCCTGTCAATGTACAGCGAGTATTGAATACCTTAGGTGAGGCTGGATTTTTGAGCTATGGCCGACAAATGGCGTGGCTGGCGGATTCGGGCATTCCCCGTTTTACCGTTTTGTTTGATGGTCAAGCCGTAGAAGATGTGCAGTCTGCAAGCGTGGAGCGGCTGGATTTGGTACTGGATGTGCCAAATAGCCCCATGGACACCCAAGCCTTTAGCCGTATGGCAAGCGTTGGGCGTGATTTGGCAGCCCGTTTGGGTGGCCAATTGCTGGATGAGCAAGGTAGAGTTTTTTCAGAACAGAGTGATCAACAGATTGATGAACAGCTTTACACCATGTATCAGCAATTGGAAGAAGCAGGGTTTGTGGCGGGGGAGTCGCGTACAGCGAGGGTTTTTGCGTGACTAAGCAGCGTCTTGAGAAGTTAAGGCAGGAAATTAACCAGCACAACTATAGATATTACGTGCTGGATGCGCCAAGTGTGACCGATGCAGACTACGACGTATTAATGCGTGAGTTGCAGGCGATTGAAGCAGCACACCCAGAATGGATTTCACCAGACTCTCCCTCACAGCGCGTAGGAGCGGCACCTGCTAATGGTTTTGCTACCGTTAGACATGCTGTGCCCATGCTGTCCTTGGCGAATGCGTTTGATGAAGACGAGCTGACCGCTTTTGATAAGCGTGTCAGCGACACCTTGCAATCGGCTGGGTTGCTACGCCCTGGTGAGCAGGTGGAATATAACGCCGAATATAAATTTGATGGTTTGGCGGTGAGCCTACGTTACGAAGACGGTGTATTGGTACAAGCCTCTACACGCGGTGACGGAGCCACAGGTGAAGACATCAGCAGCAATATACGTACTATACAGTCCGTACCACTACGCTTATTGGGCAAAGAAGGCAGTTGGCCTGCTGTGCTGGAAGTGCGCGGTGAAGTGCTGATGAACAAGGAAGATTTTGAGGCCCTGAATCAAGAGCAACTGCGTAAGCGCGATAAGGTTTTTGTGAACCCTAGAAACGCGGCTGCAGGTAGTTTGCGTCAGTTAGACCCTCGTATTACAGCTCAACGACGTTTACGTTTTTATGCGTATGGTTGGGGCGAGATCAGTGTGCAAACTCCTAGTCCACAACAAGATTTGTTGTCACAGCTACAGCACGAGTTTGCGGAACCTTATGCCACACAAGCAGAAATGCTGCAGTGGTTGCGCCAATTGGGCCTGCCCGTTAACCGTAATCACGAAGTGGTAAAAGGGGTAAAAGGTTTGTTGGCCTATTACCAGCAAACTGGCGAGCAACGTGCGCACTTACCCTTTGATATCGATGGGGTGGTGTACAAGGTTAACTACTTGGATCAGCAGCGCGTGCTTGGTTTTGTGGCCAGAGCTCCGCGTTTTGCTATCGCGCATAAATTCCCTGCTGAAGAGGCTCAAACCGAAGTTTTGGGTATTGATGTGCAAGTAGGACGTACGGGGGCGATTACGCCTGTAGCGCGTCTGAAGCCTATCTTTGTGGGCGGTGTGACGGTGACGAATGCCACACTGCATAACGAAGATGAAATCCGTCGTAAGGATGTACGTGTGGGCGATCATGTGGTCATCCGACGTGCAGGTGATGTGATTCCTGAAATTGTGCGCTCACTAATTGAACTGCGTCCTATAGGCACTACAGCTTTTGTGATGCCCAATGAGTGCCCTGTCTGTGGCTCGGCCATTGAGCGTGTGGAAGACGAAGCCATTGCCCGTTGTACTGGCGGTTTGGTGTGTGCGGCTCAACGTAAGCAAACCATTGCCCATGCGGTATCGCGTAAAGCGCTAGACATGGATGGCATTGGTGAGAAGCTCATCGAACAGTTAGTAGACAGCGAGCGTGTGAAAACCCTAGCGGATCTGTACACCTTAAAGCTAGAAGAGTTACTGCTGTTGCCGCGCATGGGGCAGAAGTCAGCGGCGAATGTGATTAAGGCTGTGGATGAGGCCAGAAATCCTGAGCTAGAGCGTTTGCTGTATGCCTTGGGGATTCGACATGTGGGTGAGACAACGGCCCGTGACTTGGCTAAGCATTTTGGGTCCTTGGATCGCATTATGGCAGCCTCGGAAGAAGAGCTATTAGAGGTGTCAGCGGTAGGGCCGGTGGTGGCTGCATCCATTGCTCACTTCTTCTCTGAACCACACAACCGGGAAGCTGTACAAAGCTTGTTGGATGCGGGGGTTAGTGTGCGGTTGCCAGAGGCTCCTACAGAAGGTAGGCAGCGTTCACAAAGTTTAAGTGGTCAAACCTTTGTGCTGACAGGCACGATGCCTACGTGGACACGAGACGAGGCGACTCGCCATATCTTAGGTGCGGGTGGCAAAGTGAGTGGGTCCGTTTCCTCCAAGACGGCGTATGTGGTTGCTGGTGAAGAGGCTGGTAGCAAATTGCGTAAAGCAGAAGAGCTAGGCGTAGCGGTATTGGATGAGGACGGCCTTAAAGCCTTACTGGGTATGCAGTAAAAGAGTTAGCCCATAAAAAAAGCTGGCCTAGGCCAGCTTTTTTTATATCCATAACGTGAAAGCATTACTCAACTTTGGCGTCTTTCAGCAAAGACTGTTGGAACTCTTCCAGTTTGGTTTGGCGCATCATTTCCGCGATCTGATCTTTCACGTCGTTCAGTTCAGGGAATGTGATAGGGCGGCTGTCTTCAACCACCAGAATGTGCCAACCGAAATCGGATTGCACTGGTGCGGCGCTCAATTCGCCTTTTTTCTGGCTATCTACAGCGTTAGCAAATGGAGCTACGTAGCTGGACGATGCAGCCCAACCCAAATCGCCACCACGGCTAGCAGAGCCTGGGTCTTTGGAGTACTGTTTAGCGGCATCAGCAAAGTTGGTTTTTTTGGCTTTCAAGTCGGCCAATACTGTTTTTGCTTGATCTTCGCTTTCTAACAAGATATGGCGTACACGATACTCTTGTTTGCCAGCTTCTTGTTTTTTCAGCACTTCGTACTCTGCTGCAACCTGAGCGTCAGTGACAGGGTTTTTCTTCAGGTAGTCAGACATCAAGGCACGAATCATGATGCCTTGCTTAGCCAATTCCATTTCTTGCACAACAGCAGGTTGATTAGCGATGCCAGCCGCTTCAGCTGCTTGAGCCATAATGGTGCGGCCAATAATTTCTTGCTTCACTTGCTCACGCAGCTCTGGACTGTCTTGGGCACCTTGCTCAATTAACAGGGCAATGAAGTCGTCCACGGATTTTTGTGGAATGGGCTTGCCATTAACGGTTGCTGCGGTTTGTGCATATACAGGTACAGCCATTGCGCAGGTCAACATAATTGCGGCAAATCGTTTCATGTGAATCCTTTGTTAAGAGTTAGTGCTAGCCTGTATGGATAGCGCATGAATAGGATGAGGCATTAAATCAGTAACTCGATCATACACAAGGCGGTGGCGCGCGAGTGTAGTTAGCCCCGTAAATTTTGGTGAACTTATGATCAGTCTAAAGTGCGAAGCACCGCCCTTAGCGCCTGCATGCCCGGCGTGCAGGTGAGACTCGTCAATGACTTCCAGATGCGTGGCTTCAAGATCAGCCAGACGGCGGGTAAGTTCTTCTATGCGTTCAGTAACGTTCATAACGATCAAATGGCCCTGTTAAACGTGGTCATCGTTGGCTGCTGGCGTTTTGATATGTTTGGACAACCAAATGGATTGCCCAATAGCAAAAACCACCAACAAACCTAATAGCCCAAAGGCTTTAAAACTTACCCACTGCTCTTCAGTAAATTGGCCTGAAAAAGCAATGTAAAGATTCAATGCACCGGATGCAATAAAAAAGAGCACCCAACTGTAATTGAGTTTGTCCCAGATCGCGGTAGGGAGTGAGACTTGTGCGCCCATCAGTTTTTGCATCAGGTTGCGCTGTAAGATCAAACGGCTACCCAATAGTACGCCAGCGAAAATCCAATACAGTACAGTAGGTTTCCATTTGATGAAGGCATCATTTTGAAACAATAAAGTTGCGCCGCCAAATACCATGATGATCGCCAGATTAATCCAGTGCATGGCTTCAATCGTGCGTTGACGAATTTTCAGCCAAATAATTTGCACCGCGACGGCGGCCATGGTTACACCTGTTGCCACATACAAATCGAACATTCGAAATGCGATGAAAAACAGAATTAGGGGAAACAGGTCAAACAGGAGTTTTTTCATGATAAGTCGGACTCGGGCTCAAAAGTCAAAGCAACCGAATTGATGCAGTAGCGTAGACCAGTGGGGGGAGGGCCATCTGGGAATACGTGTCCCAAATGCGCATCGCAAACATTGCAAAGAATCTCGGTACGTACCATGCCGTGTGAATAATCGGCTTCTTCACGTACGTTCTCGGGATTAATGGCGTCAAAGTAACTAGGCCAACCGCAGCCAGCATCAAATTTTGTGTCGGAAGCAAACAAAGGAGTATGACAACCAACGCAGCGATAAATTCCCGGCGTGGTAGTACTCCAGTACTGACCACTATAAGGGCGCTCTGTGCCGTGTTCGCGCGTCACATAATAAGCTTCTGGAGAAAGTTGAGCACGCCATTGCTCTGGCGTTTTACGTATTTTGTTCACATCGAATACCTTGTGGGAGACTAGCGGCCAAAACTATAGCGCATAGTGTATGCGTAATTGTAGTGTCGTATAAGCTTGCATGGTATTTACTAGGGGATAAATTGTAATGATCACGATATAATCAACCGTTTTTTATATAACAATTCCGTCTAATTTAGTCACGCAAAGGGGGCTGAGATGTCGTATAGAGTATTGCGTCGTGCAATGGTGGCAGGGGCGATTGCCCTAGCATTTCCTTTGGCTGCTTCGGCTCAAGTTAAGGTAGGCGTTACTGTATCTTCTACAGGTCCAGCAGCATCGCTGGGTATTCCTGAGCGCGATACCGTGAGCTTGTTGCCTACTGAAGTAGCAGGTGAAAAAGTTGTGTACGTGGTGCTGGATGATGCCACTGACACTACGCAGGCAGTACGTAATACCCGTAAATTGGTAACGGAAGACAACGTGGATGTGGTGCTGGGTACCTCAGCCACACCAGGTTCGTTGGCCATGATTGACGTGGTAGCAGAAAACCAAGTGCCGATGATCAGTGTGGCCGCTAACGCCAGCATCATTGAACCCATGGAAGGTGCTCGTAAATGGGTATTTAAAACCCCGCAAAACGACTTGTTGATGGCCGAAGGTTTGGCTGCCACCATGGAAAAACAAGGTGTTAAAACCTTGGGCTTTATTGGCTTTAACGATGCGTACGGTGATGGTTGGTTAGATGTAATGCGTAAAGCAGCTGAGGCCAAAGGCATTTCAGTAGTATCGGCTGAGCGTTACAACCGCAATGACACCAGTGTGACAGGTCAAATCCTGAAACTGCTGGCAAGCAAACCTGATGCTGTGCTGATTGGTGCTGCTGGTACTCCCGTAGCGTTGCCTCAGCGTGAGTTGAAAAACCGTGGCTTTGCTGGCCAGATCTATCACACCCACGGTTCTGCTAACAACGACGTATTGCGCGTATGTGGCCGTGACTGTGAAGGCATCATTTTGCCAAGTGGCCCGCTATTAGTAGTGGACCAGTTGCCTGATGATCACCCAGCAAAAGTTTCTGCTAAAGCCTACCAGACCGTTTACGAAGGTAAATATGGTGCAGGCACCACAAACACCTTTGGTGGTCACATGTGGGATGCAGGGCAATTGGTAGTAGCTGCTATTCCTGTTGCGCTGGAAAGCGGTGCTAAGCCCGGTACAGTAGAGTTCCGCCAAGCGTTGCGTGATGCAATCGAAGCGGTTACAGACTTGTCCGCCTCTCAAGGTGTTTTCAACATGACAGAAACAGACCACTCAGGTTTGGATGAGCGTGCTCGCGTCATGGTGAAAGTGGTTGATGGCAAATGGACTTACCAGCCTGATCTGTAATAACAATACAGATTTGTAGGCTTCTGAACTAACGGCAGGGGCGTATGCTCCTGCCGTTTTGGTGTAGTTATGATTGAAAATTCCTGTACTAATGGTGTAAGGCTATGGACAGCACGATAGTTCTGATTTTATTGCAGGACGGGCTGCTTAACGGTGCGATTTACGCATTGTTGGGGTTGGCGTTGGTTCTGGTCTTTACCGTAACCCGCGTTATTTTTATCCCACAGGGCGAGTTCGTCACCTATGGGGCCTTAACGTTGGCCTTCATTATTAATGGGCGGGAGCCTGGCACACTGAAGCTGCTATTGATAGCCGGCGTGCTGGTGTTTTTGCTAGAACTGTTTAGTGCAATACGCAATAAAACCTTTGAAGGTTTTTGGCGCACTATAGCGTGGACATTGGTACTACCTGTTGCGCTGTATTTGGTGAGCCCTTATATAGTGGGTGGCACTATTCCGTTGTGGTTGTCTGTGTTGTATTCCTTGGCCATTGTGGTGCCTTTAGGGCCTATGCTACACCGTTTGGTGTATCAGCGTTTGTCCGAGTCCAGCGTATTGGTGCTGCTGATTACATCGGTAGCCGTGCACTTTGCGTTAACCGGGCTGGGTCTGGTGTTCTTTGGTGCAGAAGGGTGGCGTACTCCGGCGTTCTTGGAAGGCCAAGTGATGCTGGGTGATATGAGCTGGTCAGCACAAACCATCTTCGTATTGTTGTCATGCGCAGTACTGATTACTGGGCTATGGATTTTCTTCGGTCGTACTCTGTATGGCCGTGCACTGCGTGCAACCGCAGTAAACCGTCGTGGTGCTCGCTTGGTGGGTATTAGTACCATCATGGCTGGCCGCTTGAGTTTTGGTTTGGCTGCAGCCATAGGTGCGTTTTCGGGCATGTTGATTGCACCAGTGACCACCATTTATTACGACACTGGTTTCTTGATCGGTCTAAAAGGCTTTGTGGCCGCTATTGTTGGGGGCTTGGGAAGCTATCCTCTGACAGCTATAGGTGCGATTTTCGTTGGTGTACTGGAAGCGTTCGCCTCTTTCTGGGCCAGTGCCTATAAGGAAGTGATCGTGTTCACCCTGATTATCCCTGTGCTGTTGTGGCGTTCCTTTAGTTCGCGTGGTGTAGAGGATGAGGATTAAGCATCATGAATAGAGTGTTATTAGCTGTCGTGGTGCTGTTGTTGGCCGTGTTCCCGTTGATAGGGGCTGTGCCACCATTCTGGGTCACGCAAATGAATTACATAGGCCTAAGCAGTTTGGTTGTATTGGGTCTGTTGTTGTTGACTGGTGTGGGCGGGTTGACCTCATTTGGGCAAGCTGCGTTCGTGGGGATTGGTGCTTACACTACCGCATACATGACTGCCCGCTTGGGCTTGTCGCCCTGGGTGAGCTTGTGGGTAGCCATTGCGCTGACCCTAGCATTCTCTGCATTGATCGGCATGATCACGCTGCGTTTGTCGGGCCACTATTTACCTTTGGGCACTATTGCTTGGTCACTGTCGTTGTACTACCTGTTTGGTAATTTGAGCTTCTTGGGTCAGCACGATGGTATTTCTGGCATTCAGCCGTTAAGCCTGTTTGGAATAAGCTTGGGGGCAGATAGGCATATCTACTATCTGATCTGGGTGATTTTGCTGTTGGCATTGTGGCTTACTCATAACCTGTTGTACTCCCGTCCAGGTCGTGCAATTCGTGCATTGCGTCATGGTAAACACATGGCGGAGTCTTTTGGCGTGAACATGCCAGCGTACAAAACCATTATCTTTGTATACGCCGCAGTGTTGGCATGTATCTCGGGTTGGTTGTATGCACACTTCCAGCGTGCGGTTAGCCCTAGCCCCTTTGGTTTGAACTACAGCATTGAATACCTGTTTATGGCTGTGGTTGGTGGAGCAGGTAGCGTGTGGGGAGCTGTGTTGGGCTCCACCGTGATTTTGACGCTAAAAGATCAGATTCAGAACTGGCTACCTAAGTTCTTTGCTATGGATACCAACTTCGAGTTGATCGTATTTGGTCTCTTGATGATCTTCGTGTTGCAGTACGCTACAGGCGGCCTTTGGCCGTACCTGTCTGCAGCATGGCAACGTATTACCGGCACACGTAATAAAGCACAGGTAGTGGTTGATGTGCAGAACGCTTTGCAACGTCAGGCAGAGCCTTTGCCGCAACGTGCTAAACCGGAGCGTGGTTCTCTGGTACTGGAAGTGGATAAAGCACGTAAACAGTTTGGTGGTTTGGTAGCGGTAAACGATATCAGCTTCAAACTCAAAGCGGGCGAGATCATGGGGTTGATTGGCCCTAACGGTGCGGGTAAAAGTACGACCTTTAACCTGATCAGTGGCGTGTTGCCGCTGAGCGGTGGTGTGGTACGTTTTGCTGGCAAAGCCATAGAAAAACTGCGTGCTAGAGATATCGCTAGGTTGGGTATGGCTAGGACCTTCCAACACGTGCAGCTGATCCCTGATATGACCGTGCTAGAAAACGTAGCACTGGGTGCTCACTTGCGTCGTCGTGTGGGTATTTTGTCTGCCTTGTTGCATTGGGACAGACGCAGTGAAGCAGAGCTACTACACGATGCTAAGAAACAGTTGATTCGTGTGGGCTTGGGTGACTACCTGTACGAAGAGGCTGGTAACTTGGCGTTGGGCCAACAGCGTATTCTGGAAATCGCTCGTGCATTGGCCGCCGACCCAGTGTTGCTGTTGCTAGATGAGCCAGCAGCCGGTTTGCGCTATCTTGAAAAGCAAGAGTTAGCACGTGTGTTGTCGCAACTGCGCGATGAAGGCATGAGTATTCTGCTGGTAGAGCACGATATGGACTTCGTCATGCGTTTAACCGATCACCTAGTGGTAATGGATTTCGGTACACGTATTGCCGAGGGTACCCCTCAAGAAGTGCAGCAGAATCCTGCGGTATTGCAAGCTTACTTGGGTGGCTTGGATGAAGACCTAGACTTGGATGACGAGTCCCAGCAAAACAACGGGGAGGGCGTGTAATGACCGCCATGAATCAGGAAAAAACCTCTGTGTTGCTGGAAGTGCAAGGGCTGTCAGCACGCTATGGCAAAGTAGGTGCATTGAATAATGCGTCTATACAGCTAGAAAAAGGCAGCATCGTTACGGTGATTGGTGCTAACGGTGCGGGTAAGTCCACCATGCTTAATGCCATCATGGGGGCGCTGCCTACCAATGGTCGTAGCACGGGTAATGTACTGCTACAAGGCAAAGATATTTCAGCATGGGGCGTAGAGCGCCGTGTTGCTGAAGGTTTGTCCTTGGTGCCAGAACGTCGCGAACTTTTCAGCAGTATGTCGGTGGAAGATAACTTGTTGTTGGGTGGTTTCAGGCTACATCGACAAAAAGTGGCCAACTGGCGCGGTATCATGGATGAGGTCTACGAGCTGTTTCCACGCTTGAAAGAGCGTCGTACACAGCAAGCAGGCACTTTGTCCGGTGGTGAGCGTCAAATGTTGGCAGTAGGGCGTGCATTAATGGCTAGGCCTACGGTCTTGATGCTGGATGAACCTAGCTTGGGTTTGGCGCCACGAGTGGTACGTGAAATCTTCAAGATTATTAGCCGTTTGCGCTCTACCGGGGTATCCATCTTGTTGGTGGAACAAAATGCCCGTGCGGCGCTGCAGGTGGCTGATTATGGCTATGTGCTGGAAACTTCCGAGCTGATCATGCAAGGGCCTGCACGAGAGCTGAGCGATGATCCTCGTATCATCGAAAGCTACTTGGGCTTAGGGCAGGATAAGCAAGAGCAGTAAGCAGCTTCTAATGGCTGTGTAAACGTAAAAACCCTCCGCGTAGACGCGGAGGGTTTTTGCTTTGGTGGTTGTTGCGAGAGAGCCTCTCTTGTGGAAGCAGAGGGCGTTTTCGCTTTTACTTCCCAATTGGCGTCTTATCTTTAAACTCACACAGATCCGAAATACCGCACTGTGGGCATTTGGGTTTGCGGGCCACACAAATATAGCGACCATGCAAAATCAACCAGTGGTGAGCATCCAGCAAGAACTGTTTAGGAATGAGTCGTTCTAAACGCTGCTCCACTTCCACCACGTTTTTGCCTTTAGCGATACCAGTACGATTGCTGACACGGAAAATATGCGTGTCTACAGCAATAGTAGGAAAGCCAAAGGCGGTATTCAACACCACGTTAGCTGTTTTTCTACCTACGCCGGGTAAGGCTTCTAAGCTGTCTCGGTCTGCTGGAACTTCGCCTTGGTACTTTTCCAGCAAGATTTCACAGGTACGGATCACGTTCTTGGCTTTGGTTCTAAACAGGCCAATGGTTTTGATCTTGTCCATTAAGCCTTCTTCGCCTAGCTCCAAAATACCTGCAGGTGTACCGTGGGTAGGGAAGAAGCGTCGCGTTGCAATGTTTACCGACACATCGGTTGCCTGTGCTGACAGGATCACCGCAATCAACAACTGAAACGTGCTTTCGTATTCCAGCTCTGTAGTGGGGTGAGGGTTAGCCGCTTGTAAGCGCGTGAAAATCTCAGTACGAATAGCGTTATTCATGCAGCACTCACGAAGTGGGTTGTTGGGCGCGGCGTGCTCGGGCTTGTGCTAAGGCTTGAGCAATACTGGCTTTGCGGCGCTCTGGGTCGTCCGCTTCCAGTGCAACCTTAGGTTTGTTGGCCAGTAGTCGGCTCGCCATAGAGCCTGACTCATCGTGTTTGTGTTGCAGGCGTCTACTACGGGTTTCGTAGTGTTGCTTGGCTTCTGCTGCGAGCTCAGGTGTCCACTCGCGGTTGGCGGGCAACATCGTGATGCAATCTACAGGACAGGGGGCTAAACACAGGTCACAGCCAGTGCAGCGGTCGCTGATCACGGTATGCATGCGTTTGTTAGCGCCGAGAATGGCATCCACCGGACAGGCTTGAATACAGAGTGTACAGCCTATGCAGTGTTTCTCATCAATCCACGCTACCGTAGGGGCTTCATGCGCACCGCACTCAGGGTTGAGCGTTTGCACAGCTTGGCCCGTGAGAGCGGCTAATTGTTGTATGCCCGATTCACCACCAGGAGGGCAGCGGTTAATGGCCTCACCTTTCTGGGCAATGGCTTCGGCATAAGGCAAACAGGCGTCGTAGCCGCAGCGAGTGCATTGGGTTTGTGGCAGCAGCGCATTAATACGCTCAGTAAGGGCGAGAATTTGATCGGTCATAAACATCAATCAGGGGCCCTTAGGCCCCTGGAAGTGTGTGGCATAGAAAGGATATAAGGTCAGACGCTTTTGGCGTGAGCCTCTGCGGCTTTTACGAAGTCACGTATTTTAGGATATACCTGATTACGCCAGCGACGACCGGAAAATATACCGTAATGTCCTGCGCCACTCACAGTGTAGTGTTGCTTATGCGCTTCATTCAAGCCAGAGCATAGTTTTTGTGCGGCACGGGTTTGGCCCAAGCCAGAAATATCATCCAATTCACCTTCAATAGTCAGTAGGTGCAGGTTTTGGATTTTTTCTGGTTGTACCGCAACGTTATCTACCTCCCATAGGCCACGCGGTAAGGCGTAGTCTTGGAATACGGTTTTGATGGTGTCCAGATAGAACTCGGCACTCATGTCCATGACAGCATTGTATTCGTCATAGAAACGACGGTGTGCCTCGGCGTCTTCATCATCACCTTTAAGCAGGTGTTGATAAAACTCGTAGTGAGACATCATGTGTCTGTCAGGGTTCATGGAAATAAACCCCGTGTGCTGCAAGAAGCCTGGGTACACCTTACGACCTACACCGGCGTACCGAGGGGGAACACGGTGAATCAGGTTGTTCTCAAACCATGAATATGGTTTGGTAGTGGCCAAAGAGTTCACAGCTGTTGGAGACTGACGGGGGTCAATAGGGCCGCCCATCAAAATCATGCTGCGAGGTTGGCTGGCATCGCGGGCCGCCGCCATTAGCGATACGGCAGCCAATACAGGAACCGTAGGTTGGCACACTGCGATGACGTGGGTGTCTGGACCTAGCTCATGTAAAAAGTGCTGTACATAGTGTACGTAGTCATTCAAATGGAATGAGCCGGCAGACAGCGGCACCATGCGTGCGTCTATCCAATCCGTTACGTACACATCGTGATCACGCAGTAGGGTGCGTACAGTATCGCGCAATAGCGTTGCGTGGTGGCCCGACATGGGCGCTACCACTAGCATTTTGGGTGCGGGTTCAGTAATGCCTTCACGCTCAAAATGTACCAACTGGCAAAAAGGCAGACGCAAAACGGTGCTTTCG
>SRSN01000088.1 GCA_004791645.1 Alcaligenaceae bacterium 429 | reverse complement strand
AGGCATGGCAAATGCCTTGGCCGCAGCCAAAGCGCGTGCCGGTAAGGTTCAAGTGCTCATGCAGAAAGTCGATCATGGGCATATCCAGTGGTACATCCACTGGGCCAATAGTCTTGCCGTTGATCGTAAGCGTGAGAGGTTGTTTTTCTAAGCTCATGCTAAGGCTTCCTTAATTTTCTCTGCGGTGATGGGGAGTTCGTAAAAACGTTTGCCTATGGCGTGTGCCACAGCATTGCTAATGGCCGAAACTACGGGGATCATGACCACTTCAGCCATCCCTTTAGGTGGCGAGGTCTCCGACAGTGGGGGTAGGTAATCCACGGTCTGGTTCCAAACTGCAACGTTTTTAGCGCGAGGTAAGGTGTAACGGTTGAAGTTCCACGTGCCGTTACCGGGGCCATCCTCATAGAGTGGTAGTTCTTCCATCAGCGCGTGGCCTATACCCATCGCCAGCCCTCCTTGTTGTTGGCCAGAGACCAAGGCAGGAACGACAATTTTGCCAGGATCAATGAGGCTATGTAGGCGCATGACCTCAACATCACCGGTAAAAGTGTTGACGTTGAGTTCTACTAAACAGGCAGCAGGGGTGTAGGTGGTAACGCCTGCATTGTTACGTTGCACGGGTGGGTAGGCGATTTTGCTGCGTTTTAGATAGTCGTAGCCGCCGGTATCCATACGTTTTTTGAGTGACTCAGGGGCATCTTCGCCATAGCGTACGGCTAAGGCATCCAGAGGCAAGGTGCGTTCGCCTACACCGGGAATGTCAAAGCTGCCACGAGCCCATTCCCAGCGACTAAAGCAGTGCAGCGCTACGCCTGTAATCAACCCCATTTCGTGGGCCTTACGGGCCAATTGAGCAAAAGGAATAGGGGTCATACCTGCGCCACCAATGCCGCCGGGATAAGCGCGCAGATCAGACAACGCCACATCGCCTGGGGCGATTTCACCACCAGCAGGGCCATCACTCCAAATGGCCTTGGCCGCTGGCCACAAGCTATGTTCCAACAGGAAGTTAGCGGCTTGGCGTGTGCCGAAACCAATGAAGTACACGCTGTTAGAGGCACTCATCGCTGGCAGCATGAATGGTACCCAGAAAGGGTTGGCGGCAAGCTTATCTTGCTCTTCTTGCGTAGTGGTGTAGGGCGACCAGTTGCTGACTAATGGCAATTGATCAAACTCTGTCACACCGAACTCTACCGTTTCGGGGGCTTGCCCTAGCATTTGTTGAATCATGACTTGCTGGGCAGTGGTGGCACCCGTGCCAATCTCTTGCAAGCAGTGGCGCATGGTGATGTTGCCATCAGCATCAAACTCCAGCACAAGTGCACTGGTGTCGGCGCCGGTGCCGTAGTCTTTTTGGACTTGGGCAAAACCTACACCATAGCTTTTGCCGGGGTTAGCGGCATCAAACTCAGCTTTTGCTTTATCTTTGTTCACCCAAAGTGAGTGCTTGCTGGCGATATCCAGCATTTCTACCAAACGCGGCTCGCCTAGTTGCACTGCGCCCTGCGTGTTGGGGTAGTTGGGGAGCAGCGCATTGCGACGACGTAACTCAATGGCATCTATGTTTAGCTCAGAGGCCAACTCGTCTACTAGCATCTCTGTCATGGTCATGGTTTGGATGGTGCCATAACCACGCATGGAGCCAGCCTCTACGGCACGGCTGGATAAGGCTGTGCTCGCCAAATCTGATTTAGGGAAGTAGTAAATAGATTGAGCGGCTGTGGCGCCAACTTGGGCCACCGAGAACGAGAAGTTAGCTCGCCCACCGCCATCACAGGTGTATGCACCTTTAAGAATTTCAAACTGGCCAGTTTTCCTATCAGCAGTAATGCTCACGTCCATATCAAAGGCGTGGCGTTTAATGCCCATCTGGAACTGTTCGTAGCGATCGTTGGCTAAGCGTACAGGCAAGCCGTCGCCGTAAAAACAGGCAGCAATCACATAGAAGGGGAAAATAGAGTGGTCTTTGGACCCATACCCAACAGTCGTGCCGGTGAGAATTTCAATATGTTCTACGGGGAAGCGTTTGTTGTCTTTCACCATAAAGGCGGCAACGCGTGCGACCTCATAGGGGGACTGTGCTGCTGCCAAAATATGCAGGGTACGTGTTTGTGCATCGTACCAAGCATTGCCGTTATCAGGCTCCATTGCAGACGGGTCTATGGATTGCGAATAGCCATGGCGCTCAATCACAATTTTGTCTGGGTCTTGGCGCGCGGCTTCGATGTCGGCAGCAATGAGTGCAGCGGCTTCCATGCCACGCTGCATAGGTTTGTAAGTTTCTTGTGCGACCTGTTGTGGGTCGCGATTACCTGTGCCGCCGCCTCGGTGTTTGTGCATGACGGATTGCGGTACAAATATACCGTCCGGATCGGCTGGAGGCCATACGGGTGTAGCGCCATCAAAGCTACCCCAAATGACGGCGTCTTGAATGGGTGAGAACTCGGGTGTGCCGGTAGGGGACTCGCCACCAATACGCACATAGCGTGCTGCACCAAAGTTAGGAGGTGGGTTGGGACCAGTGGTTTTGCCATACAGCACAAATTCAGTGTCAAAACGCAGTTGGCGCTTAGCAGCTTCGAATTTGTCAAAATCGTGATAGACCAAGAGGGCTACAGGGTGGCCCAGCATGGTAGGCGTAGTGCCTTTTGGTGTCAGGAAGCTTTGGCCGTAGAAGTCAGGGCCTAAATCGGCGGGTTTAGGTACTTGTATACCATCGCGCTCTAGGTCTTCATGGAAAAGCAGTCTATCAGGCTGTAAGTCATCGCCTAGTCTATCTAATGCTAAGCCTTCAAAGGTTTTGTCAGCTTGTGTGGCTTTCACAAAAAAAGCATGTGCTTGTTGCTTGGGCCAACCGGGCAGGTTCATGGCGCGGAAGTCGCGCGCAAAGACTTTTTGGCCGGTGACTTTACGTATAGCATCCCAGCGATAGCGGGCTTGTCCATCGTTGTTCATCCAGCCTGATGCACCAAGGCCAGAATGTACTTCTATTGCGTGCGCAAAGGGCAGGCGTGCCAAGGTGACCGTAATGCCAGCAAACGTGCCTAGTTTGATGAAGTCACGGCGGGTAAATCCTGATGCCATAGGTATCTCCCTGTGTAGAGTTTTGATTTGCTGCTTGCGTTTTTGTAGTTATGAAAGAGCTGACTCATCGCTCTCTCAGTCATGTTCATAGTATGCAAAAGCTATGTGACTTCCTCATTTGCTTGCAAAGCTTTACTAAAAATTAGTAATGGTGTCAGGGCTTGTTGTGTTTATGCCGCACAGAATCAAAGCTTTGTGAATTGCGCCCCTTAAATTGCTGTAGGGAGAGCAATAGTTTTCATGCTTGTTAAACTTGATGCTAAAATCAAACCGTATTCTTATTGATGATTAGTTATTGGAAAAACATTATGACCACAACGCGAACTACTACCTGGCCCAACTAGCCGTAGCCGCATTGTGTTCATACGCTGATAACATCAGACCAAATACCGAAACGCGGCTTGTATGCCGCGTTTTTTGTTTTAGGAAGCATTTATGATTCAAATCACCTTACCTGATGGTTCGAAACGAGAGTTCGAAAATCCGGTTTCTATTAACGATATTGCCTACTCTATTGGCACCGGACTGGGGCGCGCAGCACTGGCCGGTAAGGTGACGTTTGATGGTGCAGAGCCAGAACTGGTAGACACCAGTTTCGTGATCGATAAAGACGCCCAGTTGGCGATTGTGACAGCTAAAGACACAGATGGGTTGGATGTGATTCGTCACTCCACCGCTCACTTGCTGGCATATGCAGTAAAAGAATTGTTCCCTGAGGCACAGGTCACTATTGGCCCTGTGATCGACAACGGTTTTTACTACGACTTTTCCTACAAACGTCCCTTCACACCTGAAGATTTACAAGCCATTGAGAAAAAAATGGCTGAGCTGGCCAAGCTAGACGAGCAAGTGGTGCGTGAAGAATGGGAACGCGATAAAGCGGTAGAGTTCTTCCGCAGTATTGGCGAAGAATACAAAGCAGAAATCATTGCTTCTATTCCCGCTGAGCAAAAAATCTCGCTGTACCGTGAAGGTAAGTTTGTAGATTTGTGTCGTGGTCCTCACGTGCCTTCCACTGGCAAGCTGAAAGTATTCAAGCTGATGAAAGTGGCCGGTGCCTACTGGCGCGGCGACAGCAAAAACGAAATGCTGCAGCGTATTTACGGTACAGCATGGGCAAGCAAAGATGAGCAAGCCGCTTACTTGCATATGTTGGAAGAGGCTGAGAAACGTGATCACCGCCGCCTAGGTCGTGAGCTTGATCTGTTCCACTTCCAAGACGAAGCTCCAGGCTTGATCTTCTGGCACCCCAAAGGTTGGGTGATTTGGCAGCAAGTAGAGCAGTTCATGCGTCAGGTATACCGTGACAACGGCTACCAAGAAGTGAAAGCACCGCAAATCTTAGATTTGTCCATGTGGAAGAAAACTGGCCACTGGGATAACTACAGCGACAACATGTTCACCACAGAGTCTGAGAACCGTATGTACGGTTTGAAGCCTATGAACTGTCCTGGTCACGTACAGATTTTCAACGCTAACTTGCACTCTTACCGCGAATTGCCTATCCGTTACGGCGAGTTCGGTCAGTGTCACCGTAATGAGCCTTCTGGCGCGTTGCACGGCATGATGCGTGTGCGTGGTTTTACGCAAGATGATGGCCACATTTTCTGTACTGAAGATCAGTTGCAAGAAGAGTGCGCGAACTTCACCGCGTTGCTGCAGCAGGTATACAAAGAGTTTGGTTTTACCGAGATTCTGTACAAAGTGGCTACACGTCCTGAAAAACGTATTGGTAGCGACGATGTGTGGGACAAATCCGAAGCCGCGTTGATGGAAAGTCTGCGCCGTACAGGGTGTGAATTCACCGTTGCTGAAGGCGATGGCGCATTCTACGGCCCTAAAATTGAATACACACTGAAAGACGCTATTGGTCGTCATTGGCAGTGCGGCACCATTCAGGTGGACTTCTCCATGCCTCAGCGCTTAGGTGCTGAATACGTGGATGCACAAGATCAGCGTCGCACACCAGTAATGCTGCACCGAGCTATTTTGGGTTCTTTTGAACGTTTTATCGGAATGTTGATCGAAAACTATGCAGGGGCATTGCCCGCATGGTTGTCGCCACAGCAAGCCGTGGTGTGTTGTATTGCCGAATCGTCAGCCGATTATGCGCAAGCTGTTGCGCAAAAGCTGGTTAAACTGGGCATGCGTGTAACGGCTGATTTGCGTGGTGAAAAAATCACTCGTAAAATCCGAGAACACAGTATGCAAAAAGTCCCTTATATACTTGTGGTAGGGGACAAAGAAGCGGAAGCAGGTTCCGTCGCCGTGCGTGGTCGTGGTGGTGTGGATCTGGGAGTAATGTCCTTGGATGATTTTGCCCAACGCTTACAAGATGAAATCGAAAGCCGTCAGTAAGTGACTGAGGCTGTTTATATTTAATTTTTTGGGAGTTCTAGATATCGCAACCGAAAGAAAACATCGCATCAACGGAGAAATCCGTATCCCTGAGGTGCGACTCATTGGAATTGAGGGTGAACAATTAGGGGTTGTTAAAGTAGCCGACGCGCTGGATATGGCCGAGGAACACGATGTTGATTTGGTCGAGATCGCTCCGCAGGCTGAGCCGCCCGTATGCCGGTTGATGGATTATGGTAAGTTCCGTTACCAGGAACAGAAACGCCAACAAGAGGCGCGTTCTAAACAAAAGATAATCCAGATCAAGGAAGTGAAATTCCGCCCCGGTACGGATGATGGCGACTTTAACGTCAAGCTGCGTAACGTTCGACGCTTTATCGAAGATGGGGACAAGGTCAAGGTTTCTTTGCGATTCCGTGGTCGTGAGATGGCTCACCAAGAGCTGGGTATGCGCGTGTTGGAACGCGTGCGTGACGAAGTAGAGGAAATCTGCCAAGTCGAGTCCATGCCTAAGCTGGAAGGTCGTCAGATGATTATGGTCTTGGCACCTAAAAAGAAGGCAGTGTAAGCTGATCTAGCTTAACTGTCCGTCAGTGTAATGCTGATTTTTGCGGCCTGAGTCGCGGCAATAAGCCCTTCATGACTTTGCTTCATGAAGGGCTTTGTTTCAGAGTTGATTATGCATAGCTTATTTATCATTGATCCATTGCCAGCCTTGTCGGCGTACAAGGACACTTCTGTAGCCATGATGCGTGCGTTATTAGCGCGCGGGCATACAGTGAGCGTGGCCTTGCAACCAGATTTATACATAATCAAGGGCCGCGTACGGTGTAAGGCGCAAACTATTACTATCGCAGCAGATGCGAATTTGCGTGCCGCTAACTGGTGGCAAGAGTCTGGCGAATCGTTTGATGTGGAACTAAACCACTTTGATTCCGTTGTGATGCGTAAAGACCCGCCGTTTGATATGGAGTTTAATTACTCCACGCACTTGCTTAGCTACGCCGAGCAGCAGGGTGCTAAGGTGTTCAATAGCGGCAGCGCATTGCGTAACCATCCTGAAAAACTCGCTATTACCGAGTTTTCTCAATTTACGGTTCCTACTCTGGTAAGCCGTAATATGGCGCAATTGCGTGCCTTCCATGCTGAGCATAGCGATGTAATCGTTAAGCCTTTGGATGGCATGGGTGGTAGCGGTATTTTCCGTATTAAGTCTGACGATCCAAACGTAGGCTCTATTTTGGAGGCGTTGACGCAAATGGGGACGCAAACCATTATGGCGCAGCGCTATATCCCTGAAATCGTTAATGGTGATAAGCGCATTTTGCTGATTAACGGTGAGCCAGTGCCTTATTGCTTGGCACGTATTCCCTTAGCCGGCGAAACGCGCGGTAACTTGGCTGCAGGTGGTCGTGGTGTGGCACAACCTCTGACGGATCATGATCGTCATATCGCCGAAAGCATAGGGCCTGAACTGGTAAAACGTGGTTTGTTGCTGGTGGGGCTGGATGTGATTGGTGAGTATTTAACGGAAATTAACGTCACTAGCCCCACTTGTTTTGTAGAAATCACCGAGCAAACAGGCTATAACGTTGCTGAGCGTTTTGCCGTGGCGCTGGAAGAGGCTGTCAGTGGCTAAGTACCCGCGTTTGGCGCTGGTTATGCATGCGCCATTGGGTCAGGCATTTCAGGCTTGTGTGGAGCACGTGCTTTCAGCAGGTGCTTCCTTCCGGGTTTTTGATATACATGCTGACGATGATGTGCCCACTTGGGTGCAAAAACTCGTCTCGTTTTATCGTGAAGAGGCTGATGCCCCGGTATTAATATTGTGCGATGTGGTGGGTGCCACACCGTTTAATATTGCCAGATTGGCGCAAGCCGCAATGGCCCATGAGGGCGGTCATGCGGATGTGATTGTAGGTGCCAATTTGGGGATGGTGTTGAAGTCGGTTTGTGACCGCCAGACGGCTCCAGAGCTGTTCGTTGACGCCGTCATGCAAAGCGCTAGTAAAGCCATTGCTGTGTTTAACGCAGACCTAGATAAAGACAAAGTATAAAGAGAAAGGTAGATAGTCATGCCATCTATAGAAATAGTGATTAGCAACAAACTAGGGTTGCATGCCCGAGCAGCAGCAAAATTGACGCAAATGGCGTCACGCTTTAAAAGTGAAATCTTTATTTCTCGTCAAACCCATCGTGTGAATGCCAAAAGTATTATGGGTGTAATGATGCTGGCAGCAGGGCTGGGTGTGGCAGTTACCATTGATGCAGAAGGCGATGATGCCGAGCAAGCATTGGTGGAAATCAAGCAGTTGTTTGAACAGAAGTTTGGCGAAGAGCAATAGCCAAAAGAGGAGCGCAGGGGATGCAAGAGGCAACACAGAGCATCTGTACTACACCATCGGCCATGTTCTGTGCGCAAGGACAGGGTGTGGTGCGTGGCTATGCCATAGGTAGAGCGGTAGTAATGGGAGCGGCGGCACTGGAAGTGCCGCATTACCGAGTGGCGGCAGAAGAAGTAGAGCAGGAGTGTGTGCGACTGTGTGCGGCCATGGATAAGGCGCGAGACGAAGTCAACGCCTTAGCGGCGGGTTTGCCTGCTGATGCACCAAAAGAAATGGCATCGCTACTGGGCGTGCATGTGCTGCTGCTGGATGACCCGCAGTTGCGCTTGCAAACCATGTCCCTGATACGCGAGCGTTTTTATAACGCGGAGTGGGCGCTAACTACTCAAGGTCAATTGCTGCAAGAGCAGTTCTCAGCGATGGAAGACGAGTACCTGCGTGAGCGCGGTGCTGATATACGCCAAGTGATAGAGCGTGTGTTGCTCTTGTTGTCTGGCGGTAAGCCGTTGACGCTGAATGCATTGGCCCAAGCCGGCGACGAGCCGCTGATTGTGGTGGCACGAGACATCGCCCCTGCTGACATGATGGGGTTGCGCGAAGCCAAGTTTGCGGCTTTTTTGACAGACTTGGGCGGGCCCACCTCGCATACAGCCATTGTGGCGCGCAGTATGGCTGTACCAGCGGTGGTAGGTTTGGGTAACTTCCGCTCTTTGGTACGAGATGGCGACGTGCTAATCGCTGACGGCTTCACTGGTGCTGTGATGGTGAATCCATCTGAGCTGGTGCTGGAAGAATACCGCCAAAAACAGGCTGAATTTGCATTGGCGAGAGCGAATCTTGCTTCTTTACGTGATGCGCCATCCGTAACCTTGGATGGTATTGCCGTGCATTTGGAAGCCAATATTGAGCTGCCTGAAGAAGCTGAGCATGCTTTGGCTGCTGGTGCGCAAGGTATAGGTTTGTTCCGCAGTGAGTTTTTATTCATGGGGCGTAGCACATTGCCTGATGAAGAAGAGCAGTATCAAGCCTATAAGGCTGTGCTGGAAGCTATGCAAGGTAAACCCGTGACCATCCGTACCTTGGATATTGGTGCGGATAAGGTGTTGGATGGCGAGCAAACCGTGGCGACAAATCCGGCTTTGGGTTTGCGCGCCGTACGTTATTGTTTAGCGAATCCTGATTTATTCCAAACGCAGTTGCGTGCGTTACTGCGTGCTTCTGTGCACGGCTCATTACGTATTTTGGTGCCGATGATTTCCAGCATCAAAGAAGTGATTGCCGTACGCCAGGCAATTAGCGAAGCGAAGCAGTCGTTACTTGCACAGGGCGTTACTATTGCCGACAACATACAGTTGGGTGCAATGGTAGAGGTTCCGGCAATTGCGATTGCGATAGAGCCTTTTGCTGAAACCTTAGACTTTTTGTCTATAGGTACAAATGACCTAATCCAGTACATTATGGCCGTTGATAGAGGCGACTCTGAGGTGGCCGATTTGTATGATCCACAGCACCCGGCTGTGTTGCGCGTGATTGCTCAGACTATTAATGCGGGTGAGCGTTTTAATACCCCAGTGTCGGTATGTGGTGAAATGGCGGGCGACCCTACCTTAACGCGCTTGTTGCTAGGTTTAGGGTTAACGCGTTTCTCTATGCATGCAGCGCAATTGCTGGATGTAAAGCGCGAAATCGTCACGGCACACTCTAATGCGCTACGTACTAAGGTGGCTGGTGCATTGAATAGAGCAGAGCGTTTGGATTTAGCAATTTTGAATTAAAGAACGTAGACAGTAGCTGCGCGTTATTACGCAAATTGCTATACGCCCCAGGCTTCATGTGAATGGTAAAAAGATTTACGTAACTTTTTACCATTTTTAAATTTTGTTTCGAATATAAGACTGGTTTATAGCGTAGCTCACCAGTAGAATGAGAATTGTTTTCGCCCCAAACCTGTTTGTCGCGTCTGGTTTGGAGATGGTTGTTACACGACATGGATCATGTAAGGATAGTTATGAAAAAGACTCGTTCGCATCTTGCCGTATTTGCCGCTATTGCTTCACTGAGCCTGCTGGCTGCGTGCTCGGAAGGTGAGGATAAAGCTGCTCCAACTCCTGCAGCTGCTCCTACTGCACAGCAGGCAGAGGTTGTAGTTGAGGAATCCGTGGAAGTGGTAAAAGAGTCTGCTGATAACGCAGCAGAAACAGTGAAACAAGAGGCTGATAAAGCCGAAGAGAAAGCTGAGGAAAGCGCTCAAGCAGCCGAAGGCGAAGCTGACGCTACTAAAAGCAAAGTAGACGAAGCAATGGAAGCTGTTGGCAAAAAAGCTGACGAGCTGAAAGACGCTACTGCTGAGGCTGCTAAAGATGTAGGCGATGCCATCGAAAGTGGTACCGCTAAAGCTGACCAAGCTATCCAAAATGCTGTTGGTAACGGCGACAAAAAATAATCCTGTTTTTTGCAGGAATAGAAAATGGCTGCCCTAGGCAGCCATTTTTTTATACACTGATGTCATTGCAATATGAATCAAAGGAATAAGCATGAATCCTCGTACCGATTGGTTGAATGATCTACAGAAAAACGTTTCCGACCTTATCGCTAAAAGCCCTGCTGCAGACATAGAAAAAAATGTGCGTGCGATGATGACCCAAGCTTTTTCGCGTATGGATTTACTGACTCGTGAAGAGTTCGATACACAAAGCGCTTTGTTGGATCGCGCCTTGCAACGTATTGCGGCGCTGGAAGCACGCGTGCAAGCATTGGAAGATGCTGCAGCGGGTAAATAACCAGCTAGGTAGGTAACACGACGGATGGTTAAACGAGTGAGTATCCGTACGTGATGAAGCGATGTAGCGGCACACTCTAACTTTGGTTTGTGGGTGTGCGCTATGTCGTTAGCAGTGGTGAATAGTTGTGTCCTGATGGGCATGCAACCTCACGCAGTACAGGTGGAAGTGCATATAGGGGCGGGATTGCCTGCTTTTAGTGTGGTGGGTTTGCCTGATACTGGCGTTCGAGAAAGTCGTGAAAGGGTGCGTTCAGCCCTGCAAAGTAGCGGTTTCAATTTTCCCGTGGCACGCATTACGGTGAATCTGGCACCTGCCGATCTCCCTAAAGACGCTGCGCATTTTGATTTGCCTATTGCGATGGGCATTTTGCTGGCATCAGGCCAGTTGGCGGTGGAAAGCGAGCACTCGCCTTCGGTACCGTTATGCATAGATCAGTATATGTTTGCTGGTGAGTTGTCTCTCACTGGGGCGTTGTTGCGTTTGGCTGCACCTGTGGCGGTGACGTGGAGTGCAGCAAAGCTGGGGTTCAGGCAAGTGGTTGTGCCGCAGGTGTGTGCAGAGGCGGCGGCTCAAGTCAGTGACGTGCAAGTCTATGGGGCAAGTAGCTTGCCTCAGTTAGTAGAGGCTTTACTTGCTCATGAGCTGGTATGTGCGCTACCAGAGCAAGCAATCATGGCAGGTTCCGATGCTGTAGGGCTATGCATGTCAGAGGTGAAAGGACAGCAGCAAGCGAGGCATGCTATAGAAATTGCGGCGGCGGGTAGGCACAACGTACTGCTGCGTGGTACGCCTGGCGTGGGTAAGAGTATGTTGGCGCAGCGCTTAATTACCGTATTGCCTGAGTTATCAGAACCCCAGCGTTTGGATGTGGCGGTGTTAGCCGGTGTGGCGGGTAGGTCTGAACCAGTAGATACGTTGCCGCCTTTTAGGTCTCCACATCACTCGGCATCTACTGTTGCGTTGGTGGGAGGTAGCTCACCACCTAAGCCTGGTGAAATCTCATTAGCGCATCACGGTGTATTGTTTCTAGATGAGGTGGCGGAATTCACTGGGCGCGCGTTGGAAGCCTTGCGTGAGCCTTTAGAAACTGGTGGAATTACTATTGCTAGAGCAGGGCGCAGTGTATGGTTTCCGGCAGACTTTCAATTGGTGGCAGCGATGAATCCTTGTCCGTGCGGATGGTTGGGGCATGCTGTACAACATTGCTTGTGCACGCCTGAGCGTATAGAGCGTTATAGAG
Source organism: Alcaligenaceae bacterium 429 (assembly GCA_004791645.1). GTDB lineage: Bacteria > Pseudomonadota > Gammaproteobacteria > Burkholderiales > Burkholderiaceae_B > Paenalcaligenes. The sequence goes on along the minus strand of SRSN01000088.1, from coordinate 1,711 downwards.
CCAAATTATCAGGGCCTTTCATGGATAGGTTGGATTTATGCATCAATTTAAAGGTAGAGGCCGACGTGTTGGATGCTACTGCTGTGATGGAAAGCTCAGTGCAAATACGTAAGCGAGTGGAGTGTGCTCAGGCGATACAGCATCAACGCCAAGGTTGTCTAAATAGCCGGCTAGATGATGAGGGCGTGGCGCTTTATGCGGTATTGGGTGGTGATGCAGAACAGTTGTTGCGCCAGTGCGTAAGACGTTGGGGCTGGTCGGGGCGCAGCGTGCAGCGGGCCAGAAAAGTGGCGCGCACCATTGCTGATCTGGCGGGGGTAGAACATATACAAACCGAGCATCTGGCGATGGCCATACAATATCGTGGCTAAAGTTTGAATTGGCTAGACATTTTTTCGGTATCTTTCTATAATTATTAGCTTTTCAAGGGTTTGGCTTTGGCCAATGTGGTTCCCCCTAGAAAAAACAATAAGTGTCATGTCGGTTATCAAGTGCAGTGCTATCAGTTTGGCTCTGTCACCGCCAGTCACAACTTTACTAGAGTGTCATCATGCCTAAAATGAAAACGAAAAAAAGTGCTTCCAAGCGCTTTATTGTTCGTGGTAGTGGCTCCATTAAACGGGGTCAGGCGTTCAAGCGTCACATCCTTACCAAGAAAACTACTAAAAACAAACGTCAATTGCGTGGTGCAGTTGAAGTTCATAAATCTGATGTGTCCGCTGTAAAAGCGATGCTTCCTTTCGCCTGATAACGGAGAACTACTACTATGTCACGTGTTAAAGGTGGTGTAACAGCCCACGCTCGTCATAAAAAAGTTTTGGCTGAAGCCAAAGGTTTCCGTGGTCGCCGCGGTACGTCTTATCGCGTAGCCAAACAGGCTGTGATGAAGGCCGGTCAATATGCATACCGCGACCGTCGTAATCGCAAACGTGTATTCCGCGCATTGTGGATTGCTCGTATCAACGCAGCATGCCGTGAGTTGGGTGTAACATACAGCCAGTTTATCGCAGGCATGAATAAAGCTAATATCGAGTTGGATCGTAAAGTTCTGGCTGATATGGCTGTAAATGACAAAGCAGGCTTCGCCGCTGTGGTAGCTCAGGCTAAAACCGCTCTGGCAGCTTAATCGGCTTATCGTCGTTTAGTATAGATGGCAAACGGGGCTCTGCATGGGCTCCGTTTGTTTTTGGTAAAGGCAAAACACACCATGACGTTCTCTGTAGAAGATTTTATTGCGCGTGCTCAGTCTCAATTTGCTGAGGCTCAGGATGCTGCATCGCTGGAAAATGCCAAAGCCCGTTTCTTGGGCAAGCAAGGCGAAATTACAGCATTGCTGAAAGGGCTAGCAACCTTGTCTCCCGAAGAAAAAAAAGAAGAAGGGGCAAGAATTAATCAGTTAAAACGTCAGGTTGAAGATTTATTAAATGCTCGTCGTGCCGAATTGGCACAGGCTGAGCTGAACAAAAAACTGACAGCAGAAGCGATTGATGTCACGTTACCGGGCCGTGGTCGCGCTATGGGTGGTATTCACCCTGTGATCCAAACGTGGCAACGTGTAGAGCAGATTTTTGGTTCTATTGGTTTTGGCGTGGCGAATGGCCCCGAAATCGAAAACGACTGGACTAACTTTACCGCGCTAAACAGCCCGGAAAATCACCCAGCACGCTCCATGCACGATACTTTCTACATCGATATGAACGATGAGAAGGGT
>SRSN01000087.1 GCA_004791645.1 Alcaligenaceae bacterium 429 | reverse complement strand
CTTTTATAAAAGATAAGAGCCGATGGGGATACTCATTTCGCTTTGGGCATCTGGAAATTCCCAAGGCGGATTTTGAAATCATTGCGGGAGCAATGTTAGGTAGTGGTTTTGTAGCGTAGATTACGGCACGATCACTTTCATTAGCGGCAACAAGCGTTGAGGGTCAACGCTTGAAGCGATTCGCCCTATAGTGGTGGCTCCCATTTTTTGATAAAAGCCTTCGGCATGTGGATCGGCATCCAGAGTGAATTCGGTCATACCCTGGTGTTTAGCTGTTTCCAGTATGTGAGCCCACAATAGTTTGCCCAGTCCGTGGCCAATATAGGTGGGCCGAATAAACAGCGTATCCAGTTTTTGTTCGCGCACACAAAAACCATAAAAAGCCAGCAGCTCACAGTTATCTTCCACTACATATACGGGATTTTTTTTGATGAACTCGGCAGAAACTGTCAGATCTGCTTTGCAAGCTTGCAGAAATGCTTCGGAGTAATTCCAATGAGCTTTAGATTCATAAGCCAAGAGGCTTATTGCATCGCTGTCTTGAGGTATGGCTGCTCTGATTTTCATATTCGTTGTTTTGGGTTATTGCCCTAATTCAAAAACCAAGCGAGTAGCAGGAATGCGATCAGGTATGGAGCTGCATGGTCTAGTTATATAGCAGAGCATAAAGCATGAACAGTAGGTGAAAAGCGCATCGTTACAGTGCTATTTTGGTGATATGCTCGGAATCCAACGACTCTGCCTAGCAGATAACCAAAGGTTCATATTATGGAACACCTACAGCAGCTTTTGATGGTTTACACGGCCTATGTGATTGCAACAGCAAGCCCAGGGCCCAGTAATATGGCCATCATGGGGATGGCGATGAGCCAAGGCCGAGGCTCTGCTTTGCTGTTGGCGTTCGGTGTGATCACTGGCAGTTTGTTTTGGGCTGTGATGGCGGCCACAGGGATTTCAGCAATACTTGCTACCTATGCTAATGCACTGTTCGTCATCAAAATAGCAGGTGGTCTGTACCTGCTGTATTTGGCCTACAAAGCAGCAAAGTCTGCACTCAGCGCCAAAATACCTTCCTCAGTAGTGGCCCGATTACCTGCCAATAAGTGGCAAATTTATAGGCGAGGTCTTTTGCTGCACCTGACCAATCCTAAAGCGGTCTTGGCATGGATAGCAATTATGTCTCTAGGGCTTAGACCGGACTCTCCCACTACTACGTTGCTGGCAATAGTCTTTGGTTGCGCGATGTTAAGTGTTGTGGTGTTTGGGGGGTATGCCATTGTGTTTTCTACAGCACCTATGATTCGTTCGTATTTAAAAGCGCGCCGCTGGATTGAGGGCGTGCTGGCGATAGCATTTGGTTATGCTGGTATACGGCTGTTGTTAGCTAAAGCTATATAATTGGCGGCATGTTTTTCCTTCCCCGTCTCTCGCAAAACCTAAGTTGGGTCACGCAACGCTCGTTGCTGTGGCTGTTACTGCTTGCGATTGTGGCGAGAGGGCTAGTGCCTGCAGGCTATATGCCCGATGCGGCAGCTGCCCAAAACGGGCAGTTGGCACTGACATTTTGTACGGCTGATGGCGCAGTAAGCACACTGCGTTTTGCTCCCGAATCAGGTCATGATGACTCGTCGTCCGCAAGCGGCGACATGGATTGTGTATTTGGTGTGTTGTCGCTGCAAGCGACGATGACGCCGCCTGAGGGCGTAGTGCAGCCTAGGCCTGTATTACAGCAGTCACCGCTGTTGGTGCGTGCTGAGCAGATACAGGCTCCTATTCTTCTGACTCAAGGGCCTCCTTTAGGTTCTAGAGCTCCCCCTGTTGTTCGCTAACGTTGCACATTTTGTGCAGCCTACGTTTTTGTGCCATCAGTGGTTGTTGATGCACGCTTGGCGTACTGCCAACGCTAGAGAAAACGTGGCTGTCAGGTTGTGATGTATCCGTGTTTTACGCGTGTGTTGTTCGTCCTTGAGGGTGAGCAATCGGCGTAGGCGTGGCTATGTCTATTTCATACCGGATGACACCATCTTGCGGTGCATCCCTGCGTTGGCTACAACATGCAAAGATATATTCATCAAATTGGCGCGGCGACGATGCTGGCCTCGTGTCCGGTAACGGCTGTTTATGCGGCTACCTCAGAACATCCACCTAATGCGGATCAAGGAGTACAGGCATCCACACTGGCCCCTATACAGGTACGCGGCTTACAAACACGTGTAGCGAATGGGCCTGTGGATTTTCAAGCGATTACTTCAACGGCGAGTCGATTAGGGTTAAGCATCAGTGAAACACCCGCAACGGTGACGGTGATAGACCGAGAAACCATTGAACAGCGTGGGGCTGACAATACCCAAGAAATGTTGCGGGGCGTACCGGGTATCAGTGCGTCGTCGCCCCCTGGTGCGGTAAATGTCAGCTACAGGGGCTTTACTTCTGGCCAAGTAGCCGTTTTGTATAACGGCATTAATCTTCAAGATACCGGCCAAGCTACACGTCCTGTAGATAGCTGGATATATGACCGCGTAGAGGTTATGGGCGGGCCATCAGGCTTTTTGTATGGGGCGGGGGCAGTAGGCGGCACCATTAACTACATTAGTAAGCTGGCTCAGAGGGATGATTTCTATGACGCGCAGTTGCGGGTGGGTTCGTATGGCTTACGCAGTGTAGGCATAGGGCTGAATAGACAGCTAAGCGGTCAAGAGGGTGGGTCTGCGCATTATGTGCGTATTGATGCGTTACACCGAGCAGGAGATGGTTGGGTGGATAGGAATTCTGCACGTGCCAATCAAGTGGCGTTATCGCTGTTGTCAGATTTCACCCCTAGGCTATCGCACACGTTGGCTTACGAGTATCAAACAGAAGTAGAGCGTAGCCCCTACTTTGGCACACCCGTACTGAATCCCAAGGTGGGCGAGCTCAAAATAGATCGCAAAACGCGCTATAAGAATTACAACAGCCGTGATGCGCGCTACGAGCAACGTGTGCAGTGGTTACGGTCCATCGTTGATTACACTATTTCTGATGCGTGGAAGTTTCAAAACACGGCGTATTGGTATGACGCTAGGCGTGATTTTCGTAATCTAGAAAACTATAACTACACGCCAGATAACAGTGCCGTGATACGTAGCGGCCCCTATCTGCAGCGGCATGAACACCAGCTGTATGGCAATAGAATGGTGGCCACCTATAACGGCAACCTTGGCCAACTAAAAAGTGATTGGGCCTTCGCGTTGGATGCCAGTATGAGCTACAGGACTAATTTCCCCAGTAGCGCGACCTACGAGAGCATCGTGGACCCCTATGATTTTGACGTAGAGGACTTCTTCGATATATCGGGTATGTACGACAGTTTTCAACGCGATAGACGTACTCGGTTGCGCACTTTAGCAGTGTCAGCGGAAAACCGTACCGAGCTGCTTTCTAACCTGCAATTGATTACAGCCTTACGCTATGAGCGTTTGAAACTAGACCTGAATAACTACCGTACGACAAGTGCAACCAACCCTGCGCATTTTGGGCGTAGTTACTCGGCGACCACTGGGCGAGTAGGGCTAGTGTGGGACCCTGCGCCGGGTGTTAATCTTTACGCGCAATACGCCACATCAGCCGATGCCCCTGCGGGTGGTTTAACCACGACCAGCTACGCCAATCTTAATGACAACGCGAAGCTTAGTACGGGTAGGCAAGTTGAAGTGGGGGGGCGGTTTAGCTTTTGGGATGACCGTGTCACTGTGGGGTTAGCCGCGTATGAAATCCAACGTAAAAATGTGGCTACCCCTGATCCACAAAACCCACGCACGACAGTGCAGGCAGGTAAACAGTCTTCACGAGGTGTAGAGCTTTCTGTGGGTATGCAACCTACCTCGGCATTGAGGTTACAGGCCAATCTTGCCTACGTAGATGCTCAATACGATACGTTTAACCAAAAAGTGGGTAACGAGATTGTGTCTATGGCGGGAAAAAGGCCTGTAAACGTGCCTAACGTTGTGGCCAACCTATGGGTAGATTACGACTTTCTGCCGCAATGGACCGCCAGTGCAGCGGTGCGCCATGTGAGTAAGGTGTATGGCAATGTGGCCAATACCTACTACGTCCCAGCCTACACACTGCTGGATGTAGGTGTGTCGTATAAGCTGAATTCCAGCCTGACGTTAGTGGGGCGTGTACGCAATCTAACCAATGAAACCTACGCCGTAGGCACCAACAGTATTTCCTACTATTACGCAGGTGCTCCTAGAACATACGAGCTCACATTGCGTGCAGCATTCTAGGGGCTAAGAATGCGGCTACGTAACCCCAAGGGTTTTGTGTATTGGTTGCACCGTTGGAGTGGGGTGGCGGTTGCCATCCTTATGGTGCTTTGGTTTTTTAGCGGCATAGTCATGCTGTTTGTGGGGTATCCCAAGCTGTATCCGTGGGAGCACATGGCTAGACTGGAGCCTTTAAGGCAAGCATCGTGCTGTGTGTCACTGCATACGGCGTTAGATGTTGTACCGCATACAGATGGCATCGTGAGTAGTGTGCGCGTCGTGGCAGTAGGAGGGAAGCCGCAATATCAGATCGTGCAGGGAGCAAACGTCTATGCGGTAGATGCGCAATTAGGTACCTTGTTAGCGCCTATAGGTGAAGAACAGGCGCTAGACTCCGTTGCCCACTATCTACAGGGCAGCTCCCCCACGTATGAAGGCTTGGTTGACGCAGATCTTTGGACACGATCAGGCGCCTTACACCCGCATCGGCCCTTGCATAAGGTGCGGGCAAATGATGCCGCAGATACGGTGCTCTATGTCTCGTCCCGCACGGGGGAAATAGTGCTGCTGGCGGACGCCCACACACGTAGTTGGAACTACGTAGGCGCATGGTTGCATTGGCTGTACATGTTTAGAGGGCCTACGCCTGACCCTATCTGGCACTGGCTAGTGGTGGTGCTTTCAGCGGTAGCGGTGGTGAGCACTATAGCGGGTACGGTAGTAGGCATATGGCGTTGGCGGTTTCGTAAGCCTTACCGCTCGGGTGCGCGAACACCATATCCATCCAGAGCAATGCGCTGGCACCATATTGCAGGTTTATTGTTTTGTGGTGTGACCTTAACGTGGATAGTAAGCGGGTTACTTTCCATGAACCCATTGGGTGTGTTTTCACCAGGCCAAGTTGCCAATAAAGCTGCCTACCAAGGTAAAGCCTTAAGCGCTGCATGGTTTGATAAAACCGCACACGACTTTATTGCGGCGATGCCACCAGATAGCCTGCGAGAAATACAGTGGACGCTGATAGACAGCCACCCGTATTTGATTGGACGTACAGCAGACAACCTCCCTGTAGTCATGCCTGCAGCAGAGGGACTGCCACCAACGATTGCCCACCCCATAGACGAACATCAGTTGCTGGCAGCGGCCAAGCATTTATTTGATTTCCCTATAGTGTCTGTTCAGCGACTAGAGCAGTACGACACCTACTACTACGCCAGAGCACCGCAAGCTATGCGTGGCGCACGAGAAAAACCACTGCCTATTTTGCGTATTCAGTTTGCGGATCCAGACAGCAACTGGGTGCACCTAGACCCACGTACGGGTGCAATAGAAAGCATCATGGATAAGCATCAACGCTCAGGCCGCTGGTGGTTTGAATTGCTGCATAGCTGGGATTTACCGGTAATGCTGCAGTTTGCAACGCTACGCGATGTGCTGTTGATCGTGCTGAGCTTGGGCGGGTTACTAGCCAGTGCAACGGGGGTATTGATTGGGTATAGGCGTATACGTAGCACGATGGCAGCGAGGCGTGCGCGGGCGAGAAGAAAAGGTCAGTAGTGTGGTGTTGCCTGCGCAGTAAACACGGTGTGTGATCGCACCTATAAGAATTTTGGCTGCCGTTGTTGTAAAGGCTCGTAGTGCTAGCGGCACTACGGGTTTTTTTTCTGCCTTTTTTGGGGTGATCCGTACATTCCCTAGTAGTTTCCAAATAAATACAAAACTACACTTCATGTACATTATTTCTATTTTGTATACAAAACGATGGATAGCACACAAAAACCTCTTACGGGACAGTCCGTATACGAAGATGTCAGTGCGTTATTGCGCGACATGATGTCAGACCTTACTGAGCCTGTTCGACTCAGAGAAGAGGATCTGGCTAATCAGCTGGGCGTTAGTCGTACACCTGTGCGTGAGGCCTTAATCCGACTTGAAAGCACTGGCATGGTAAGCCTGCGCCCAGGTCGTGGTGCGTTGCTCAGTCCGGTGACGGATGAGGAATACATTGAGTGGTTGCAACTGCGCGAAGTATTGGAAGGTTTTGCCACACGTGAAGCTGCACTGAATGCATCGCAGCGCGATGTTGAACGGCTTTATGCGATTTTCGAACCGTTTGTGAATATTGATGAGTCGGAGTTTTCTGCTGAAGCATACGCACAGGCCAATGTGGCTTTCCATAAAGAGATCATCACTCTTGCCAATAATCTGTTACTGGAGCGTGTATGGGCGGCATTTGGTCACCGTCAAACCACGTATAGACGACAAACCATTAAGCGCCTACATCGTTGTAGCGATTCTTTACGCGAGCATTTGGCCATTATTGACGCTATCCAACGACGTGATGCGGATTTGGCGGAAAGTCTGGCTAAAGAGCACGTACGTGAGTTGCATGTGGCATTTAGAAAATCCTTTACAGGCGTATAAGGCAGTTTGCCTCGTTACGCCCGTTACGTAACAACCCAAATTTGAGTACGGTATGAAATTCTTAAGTTTTACTGACCATGGGCAGCCTCGCCTTGGCGTGTTGACTGACGCTGCAAAGGTAATAGATCTGAGCACGCTGCTGGCCGCAAATCCAGATCATGGGTTGGCGTTCATTCCTGTGAACGTGAATCAACTGATTAGTTTGGGCGATGAAGCCTTAGCTCGCATAAGCGCTTGTCTGCAAGCACATCATATTGCAGAGCAAGATTTACCGTCACTGGATGACGTTGAGCTGCTTCCGCCTTTGCAGATGACTAAAAATGTCTTCTGTGTGGGACGCAACTATAGAGAACACATTATCGAAGGCAATCTTGCCCGCGGTAGGCCAGCTGAAGAGTTTCCTAAAGCTATAGAGTTTTTCTCTAAACCACCTAGTGCTGTGGTTGGGCATGGTGCGAATGTCTTGCGTCATGCTGACCTGACAAATAGTTTGGACTACGAAGTTGAGCTAGCCATTGTGATAGGGCGTCGCGGTTCAAATATCTCGCGAGAAGACGCACTTCAATACGTATTTGGCTACACCATCGTCAACGACGTGACAGCGCGTAACTTACAGCAACTCCATGGCCAGTGGTTAAAGGGTAAAAGCCTAGACACTACATGCCCAATGGGCCCAGTGGTGGTGCATCACTCAGCAATAGAAAATGCCAACGATCTAGCTATTTCGTTAACCGTGAATGGAGAGCTTAGACAAAGTGATAACACGGCCTCCATGATCTTCAGCGTGCAAACCATTATTGAGCAGCTTTCAGCAGGGATGACATTGGAGCCCGGTGACGTGATTGCGACCGGAACACCTAAAGGCGTTGGCTTTGCACAGAACCCACCCCGTTGTTTGGACGTGGGCGATGTAGTGTCAGCATCGGTTCAACATATTGGCACACTTACTAACACCATCGTGGCTTGAGGCTGGCATACGCGTGTTTCAGCACTGATCGAGGAGACTTTTATGACTATACCTAAAGACCTTTTACCGTTTGCGAGTGGGGAGCTCGCCTCTCGCTATGTGAATGTAGAAGAGCTGCCTTGGAAGGCTACGCCTACACCGGGCATTGATATGAAAATTTTGCTGGATGTGCCAGAAACAGGGCTGTTAACGGCATTGTTTAGATGGCAACCCGGCACCGAGCTTCCATTGCATGAGCACGTAGAGATTGAACAAACCTACGTATTAAGCGGAAGTATTGTGGATGACGAAGGGGAGGTACGTGAAGGTAACTACGTTTGGCGTCCAAAAGGGAATAGGCATATTGCACGTTCGCCTAATGGTGCACTCGTACTGTCATTTTTTCTCAAACCTAACAAATTTCTTGAAGGCCCATTAGCGGGTCAAGAACTGAAATAACGCGTCTTGCACGTTCATCATCTACACGCATAGAAAAAGCATAGAGGAGACATAACATGTCATTCAAAATGAAGACAGTTGCTACGTACACTGCAGCAGCATTGCTGGCCGGTTTGTCCTATCAGGTAGCGGCGGCGGACGTTCAAGAACGTCGTATGAAATTCAGTTACCCAGTCAGTCAGACTAACCCTATTGGTCTGGCCACAAAGAAATTTATCGAGATTGTTGATAAAAACACAGACGGTAAATTTAAGGTGACGGGCTATGCCGATGCTCAGTTGGGCAATGAAATCCAGGCCATGTCCTCAGCACAGGGTGGAACCATCGAACTGACCGTGGTTTCTACAGCGGGTGCGGCTAATAACGTCAAAGAATTGGGTGTGTTTGATTTGCCCTTTTTGTTTCAGACGGTAGAAGAAGCTGATGCGGTGATTGATGGCCCAGTGGGCAGTGGGTTGCTGGAGAAGTTCGAAGACAAGAATTTGGTAGGGCTATGTTATTGGGATTACGGCTTTAGACAAGTCACCAACAGCAAACACCCCATCAAAACCCTTGAAGATTTTCAAGGCTTAAAGCTGCGTGCTCTGCAGAACAGTATTTATCTGGATACCTTCAAAGCATTAGGTGCGAATCCGCTGCCATTGCCGTACCCAGAAACCTATACTGCGCTGGAAACTAAAGCCATTGATGGTCAGGAAAGTGCTTACTTAGTGACCCAAAGTAGTGGTTACCAAGAAATCCAGAAGTACTTAACTGAAACCCAGCATGTGTACTTACCAGCAGTAGTGATGGCAAGTAAGCGTTTTTGGGATCGCTTAAGTAGCGATGAACAGACCATCTTGCGTGAAGCCTGCACCGAGTCCCAAGCCTACCACCGCCAAGTGAGCCGTGAGATGGAGAAAGACGTTGTGCAAGAGCTGATTGCATCTGGTCTAGAGTTCAACACCATTACGCCGGAAGAGCGTGCTCGTATGGTGGCAGCTACGGAAGCGGTGACTGAAAAGTACAAAGCTGAGTTAGGTGCTGAATTAGTGGATCAAGTCTTTGCAGAAATTCAGCAGGTACGAGCTAAACAGTAATGAGGCATGGCGAGGGGTGTCACTTATCAACCCCTCGCTGCTTCAGCGTGCTGTCTCACGCCTCAGTATGACGGCGCACTTGCGTCATTAATGAAGGACATCAGAGATGTCAAAAATCGTTCAAGCCTATTTCAGGCTATTAAAAATAATTATTGTCACATGTTTGGCTGCCATGGTGGTCATGGTGTTTTCAAACGTTGTAATGCGCTATGCCTTCAATAGTGGGCTTCCGGTCTCTGAGGAGCTGTCACGATGGTGCTTTGTATGGCTAACCTTTCTTGGGTCCATTTTGGTCCTGCATGAACGCGCTCACTTAGGGGTGGATATCGTCATTCAGGCCTTAAAACCAACGGCTCGCAAGGCGTGCTTAATCCTTGCCACTTTACTGATGTTATATGCGACATGGCTGATTCTAGTAGGTAGCTATGAGCAGACCATGCTGAATATGGGGGCGACTGCGCCAGCAACGGGCTTTTCCCAAGCCTGGTTCTTTGGGGTAGGGGTGGTGTTTGCGGTATCAACGGGAGGCATTTTGCTGCATCAGCTTTATGTGCTCGTGAAAACACCGGCAGAGGCGATTGACACTATCGTCAGTACTACGCAGACGAGGGCCGAATAATGACTTTAGTGATATTTATTGCTGTGCTGTTTGGTAGCTTGGCGATTGGCTTGCCGGTAGCCTATGCACTGATATTGACTGGTGTTGCCATGATGTATCAGCTGGATTTTTTTGATGCGCAAATTGTGGCCCAGAACTTGCTCAATGGTGCAGACAGTTTTCCATTGATGGCCGTGCCATTTTTCATGCTGGCGGGTGCCATTATGAATGCGGGTGGTCTATCACGACGTATTGTCGATTTGGCGCTCGCCTTGGTAGGGCACATTAAGGGCGGGCTTGGCTACGTCACTATCTTGGCGGCCTGCGTCTTGGCAAGCTTGTCTGGTTCTGCGGCGGCTGATGCAGCAGCATTGTCAGCACTGTTGGTGCCCATGATGATGAAAGCAGGTCATTCAAGAGGCCGATCTGGTGGGCTTGTAGCATCGTCAGGGATTATTGCACTGGTGATTCCTCCCTCTATTGGGCTGGTGATTATTGGTGTGACAGGAAATATCTCGATCACACGTCTGTTTATGGCCGGTATTTTCCCGGGCATTTTGATGGGGTTGTCGTTGTGCGTGACATGGTGGTTGCTGTCGCGTAAAGAGCAGGTTCAGCCATTGCCCCGTGTGAAGTCTAGCGAGGTGCTGAAAACCGTACGCGAAAGCTTTTGGGCGTTGCTGTTGCCGGTCATTATTATCGTGGGCCTACGCTTTGGTGTGTTCACACCTACAGAGGCAGGGGTTGTGGCTGCCGTATATGCGTTGGTGATTGCTACCTGCGTGTATCGTGAGCTGCGTTTACCTGACCTGTATTCGGTGTTTTTAGAGTCCGCCAAGATGAGTGCCATGGTGATGTTTATGGTTGCCGCCGCATTGGTCTCCGGTTGGATGATTACTATTGCTGGTTTACCACAGCAAGTGACTGAAATTGTTGAGCCTTTTAAAGACTCACCTACGTTGCTCATGCTGGTGATTGCAGGCTTAGTATTGGTGATTGGTACAGCGATGGACATGATTCCCATCATTTTGATTTTGATCCCGGTATTACTGCCTTCTATTGTTGCTGCGGGTATAGACCCTGTGTACTTCGGCATAGTCTTCATGCTGGCATGTTCTATTGGCTTGATTACTCCACCAGTGGGCGCTGTACTGAACGTTGTGGCTGGGGTAACGCGTTCAAGGATGATTGAACTGATTGTGGGGGTATGGCCTTTTCTATTGGCGCAGTGCATCACGTTGCTGATGTTGATCCTCTTTCCTCAACTGATCTTGACCCCCCTTAAATGGATCATGGGGTAAGTCATACACCAAGCCTTATGACTTGTAGTTATCAAGGCGTAGGGCTTGGAACGTTTTTGGTTTAAGGAAACTATCACCATGCAAAAGGATTTGGCAGGTTGCCGAGTAATGATTTCCGCCGGTGCTTCAGGTATTGGTCTGGCGATTGCCAGAGCCTTTGTGGAGGCTGGTGCACAGGTTCATATTTGTGATGTTTCAGAAGAAATGTTGCACACCGCTCAGGCTGATCTAGCGGGTATAGGCATATTCAAGGCGGATGTATCCGACGCAGCACAGGTAGATGCGTGGTTTACCCACGCTCTGGCGGAACTAGGGGGCTTGGATGTGCTGGTGAATAACGCCGGTATTGCAGGCCCAACAGCAGGTATTGCTGAGGTGTCGGTTGAGGATTGGGACCGTGTGATGGCAGTGAATGTACGGGGGCAATTTCTGTGCATACGCCGCGCAATGCCTGCCTTACAGGCATCAAGCAGGGCAGCCATTATTAACCTAAGTTCAGTAGCGGGTAGGCTGGGTTACCCCTTACGTACACCCTATGCAGCATCTAAGTGGGCAGTCATCGGCTTGATGCAAAGTTTGGCCATAGAGCTAGGCGAATACGACATTACAGTGAACGCAATCTTACCGGGAATTGTTGAAAGCGAACGCGTGAAAGAGGTGGTAGCCGCTAAAGCACGGACGCGAGGTATATCTGACGAGGAAATGCAAGCAGAGGTGTTATCACACGTCTCGTTGCAGCGCATGGTGCCCACCGCAGATATTGCAGAAACAGCCTTATTTTTAGCATCCCGAGCGGGTCGTAGCATTACAGGTCAGTGCATGAATATTTGTGCTGGTGTACAGACATTGCGCTAAGCCACCTTTTTATTTACACATAATAATTACTTTGAGGAGCCAAGAAATGGCGGCTGATTATTTAACAGCGACGTTTGGGTTAGAGGGGCGCACAGCGCTGATTACCGGAGCAGCATCAGGTTTGGGTTACTCCATTGCTTGCGCTCTTGGTCAGGCAGGCGCTCGTATTATTGTGAATGATTTGTCCGAGGCATTGTGTACCGAGGCGGTAGAGAAACTGAACGCACAAGGCATTGCGGCGTGCGGTAAAGCGTTTGATGTCTCGGACGCCAACTCGGTGAATGCAGCAGTTGCGCATTTGTCCCAGGATGGTTGGCAACCCAATGTACTGGTCAGTAATGCCGGTAATCAAAGTCGCATGCCTGTGGTGGAGCAATCCCCAGAAATGTGGCAGTCGCTCTTTAATGTGCACGTGAATGGCGCGTTTAACTGTGCGCGTGCTGTGCTGCCGAATATGATCGAGAAAGGGGATGGCAGGATTATTCTGATGTCGTCAGTTGCTGCCTTAGCAAGCATGCCAGGCATCTCGGCCTATGCGGCCGCAAAAGGAGCATTAGCTTCATTCACGCGCTCTTTGGCCGTGGAGTATGGCGGCAAAGGAATAACCACCAATGCGTTGGCTCCGGGCTTTGTACGTACAAAATTCACCGTAGCACTACAAGAGCGTGATCAGTTTAACGACTTCTTGCACGACTCTGTACCGTTGGGGCGTTGGGCACAACCCGAAGATATTGCTCCAGCCGTGGTGTATTTGGCATCGCGTGCAGGCAGTTTTGTGAATGGTCACTTGCTCGCTATTGATGGCGGCTTGTTGGCACAGATGTAATGAATTGAGCGATTCGTGTCGTAGGAGTTTTTATGTTTCAGCATCTAGTCATGATGAAGCTGAATGATCGTGTGGATGCACACTTCTTCAGTAGGGTTCAGCAGTATGTTCAACGTGTGAAAAATGAGTGTGATGGCGTATTGCTGTATCACTTTGGTGAGAACATTGCTGATCGTTCCCAAGGTTTTACGCATGCAACCAGCTCTTCATTTATTGACTCGGAAGCACATGATCGCTATCAGGTAAGCCCAGCGCATGTAGCCATGAAAGCGTTCATGACAGAGTACATTGAGCAAGTGGTTGTATACGATGGTGTTGTGGCAGAGTGATTAGGCAATGCAACCCTAAGGTTTAAGACGTAGTTGATGCTGGTTGAAAAAAAGGACTTAACGCTGCAAAGCGCTAAGTCCTTTTTTGTGGGAGGCGTTTTTAGCATAACAAGAGGGTGCGTGTATTCACACCCTTAGCTCTCTTATTTATGAGCCAAATGCTTTTAGACGAATCGCTCACATCCTAGAGCTTGTTATAAGGCTTAAGCGTAAGGCGCAAAGGAGAATCAGGCCGTAGCGTGACGCGAAGAGTCGGTTTTGGAGGCTTCGTAGTAGGGGGGATAGAGAACGTGCAGCGCTGCAAGATCATCGTGGCGACCGCTCTAATTTCTGCTACTGCTAGATGCTGTCCTAGGCACACACGTGGTCCCATACCAAATGGGGCGTATGCGCCACGCGGTGCATTGTTGTGATCTTTAGCAAAATGCGCAGGGCAGAATTTCTGCGGGTCGCTATACCATTTCTCATCCGTTTGAATATGCTGCAGTGGAATCATAAAAAGAGTGCGAGCAGGAAAATGCTATGGCCCTAAGCTCAAAGGTGGCACAGCGCGGCGTGTCATGAGTAACGGTGCAGCAGGATACAGACGTATAGTCGCTT
>SRSN01000086.1 GCA_004791645.1 Alcaligenaceae bacterium 429 | reverse complement strand
ATTTAAATATGACAATTAATAACCTTGTGTTATTTAGGGCTATGCCAAGTAGGGGGAAGAAACGGGGCAAATCTGAATGAATGTGAATAGTGTGTTGCAAACCTATACACAGCGTCGTATAGCGGTATAGTGTGGTTTGTGCGCAAGCCTCAACAATTAGCGCTCATTGCTGCATGTAGGATTCACCCTCGTAAATAAGGTGCTGTTCTGACACTACACATCGTAGGTGGTAGAGCGGTTGCCCCGCTTTTATCCTGAGAAATAAGGCCGACATTACCTAATATGGCTACGCAATCTACAGCTACTTCCACGCAAAAAGAAACTTTGGCGTACTACTTCGTCGCCGTAATGATTGGTGTTTTAACGGGCTTGTTGGGCTCGGTTTTTCATATGTTGGTCGGGCATTCACAACAACGAGTGCACCTACTACCTGAGTGGTTGGGGCTGGAAGGAATATGGCAGTACGTAGGCATGGCCGTGTTTTGTGCAGCGATGTTCTGTGGGGCCGTAGCCTTAGTGCGTAAATTTGCACCGGAAGCCAGTGGTTCAGGTGTGCAAGAAGTTGAAGGCGCGATGGCAGGGCTGCGTACGGTACGCTGGCAACGTGTGCTGCCAGTGAAATTCGTGGGTGGCTTGATGGCGTTAGGCGCTGGCTTGGTGGGCGGTAGAGAAGGGCCTACTATCCATATGGGGGCGTCCATTGCACAGTTATTGGGACGGCGCTTCAAAGAAGCCAGAGCGTTACTGGGGGCGGGCGCAGCGGCAGGTTTAACGGCTGCCTTTAATGCGCCATTGGCATCAGCGCTTTTTGTGATCGAGGAAGCACGCAATGTGTTCCCCTACAGTGTGCGTGCTTACTGTGCGGTATTAATTGCGTGTGGTTCTAGTGCGGTCATGACCATGTTGGTATCGGGTTCTACACCGTTTATGCAAATGGCTAGTGTCGATATGCCTATGTACATGCTGCCTGTATTTGTGGTGCTGGGTATGATCCTTGGATGTGCAGGGGTAGTGTTTAACCGCACCATTTTGATGGGCTTGGATCTCTCGCGCCGTATCAGCTTATCGGTGTCGCCGTATTTGTTACCCACACTGATGGGGTTGTTGATTGGGCCGCTGGTATTAAGTTTTCCACAGGCAACTGGCGGTGGTGAAAATTTGGCCGTGTTTGTCGCCAATCACTCTATCAGCATAGGGTTGCTGGGGTTACTGGTATTGGTGCGGTTCTTTATGACTACCGCCAGTTATTCCATTGGCGCGCCAGCAGGTATTTTTGCGCCTATTTTGGCGTTGTCTGCAACCTTGAGTGTATTTCTTGGGACGTTGTTAGGCGAAGTAATGACCTTGCCGCCTGATGCGACTATTGCTTTTGCGGTGGCTGGGATGGCGGGTATGTTTGCTAGCACCATTCGTGCACCTTTGGTGGGAGTGGTGTTGGTAATAGAGCTTACAGGCACATATAGCTTGGCTTTGCCTAGCTTATTGGCGGCACTAAGTGCATCGGTTGTTGCCGCAAGCTTGGGTGGTAGACCTATTTACGAGCAGTTGCTTGAGCGCACCTTAACCTTGGCTGGCCAGCCGCTGCCTATACGTAAAGAAGATATGTAAGTGTGAGGGCGCGTAGCGCCTGTGCCTTTTTATCCGTCATGATCAAAACAGCCCAAAAGCCTAGTGGCCTTTGGGCTGTTTTGTTATGTGCTGCTAGTACCAGTAGGTATTAGTTACCTTGCTTGCGCATGGTTTTTTCTACGGTATCAATGATTTCGCTCAGCACGTGCAGATTGTGGCTATGACCTTTGCTTTGTTCTTCGCTAGGTACTTTACGTAGTTCAACGAGTTTGCGTTTCAGCACTTCAACAGCGTGGTTGCCGTTACGTGCAATGCCTTCTTCGCTAGACAGTTCAGTCATAACAGAAGTCAGACCTAGTTCTGTGAGTGTGTTTGTCCAATCTGCGTGGAAATTCATAACTTGCTCTCCTTAACGACATAAAGTGACTTGATTTGTTACATGGTAGCTGAAACCGACGTAAGAGAAAGCAAGTAAGCGTAAAGATGCTGAGGTGAAGAGGGGTTGATGAAGCGACAGGCGTTGAACGTCCTAACTCTGTCGCTTCGTTCGCAATTGTTATGCGTTAGAACTTGCCACGTATCGTCAGTACAGCATTGAGTGGGTCGCCATAGAAACTGCCCCAACTAGGTGCGCCAATAGTCTGGTAGTAGGTCTTGTCGAAAATATTATTGACGTTGACGGCTGCTGACCAGTTTTTATTAATGTCGTACCCGATTCTCGCATTCCAAATTCCGTAGGATCCTTGTGAGACGCGCACAGATCGTGTTTCGGTGTAACTGCCAGTTTGATAGTTAACGCCTGCACCGAATGACCACGCCGACCACGCACCAGGAAGCTGATAGTTTGACCATAAGCGTAGAAGATGTTTTGGTGTCACTGTCCGTGCAAAGTTCGCGTTTGTGACAGTGGTATCGTTTAAAAACTTGAGGGTATTAAAGGTATAGCCTGCAAAAACTTGCCACCCTTGAGCGATTTCGCCACTGATTTCTACATCCACCCCCTGACTACGTACTTTGCCACTAGATAAGTAGCAAATATCGCCAACCATGCAGGTGCTAGTTAAATCTTGCTGAGCTCGATTTTTTTGATCAATGCGAAATAATGCGATAGAGGTATTCAGTTGGCCATCCATCAGTTCGCCCTTAATACCGATTTCGTAGTTCCGTCCTACTATAGGGTCTAGCACCTTACCTGCGGCATTCAGCGCATTTTGCGGCTCAAAGATCTGTGCGGCGCTGACGTACCCTGACCACTGTGGGTTGAAGGCATAAATCAGTCCACCATAAGGGGTAACTACACCGTTTTCTTTATATGGATCCGTGTATTGGTCGCCACTGTCACGATAACGGGAGGTGTTTTTGTACCAACTAACGCGTGCGCCTGCGACCAGTGTTAAGGGATCCGTAATGCTGAAACGTCCTACACCATATACGCCTGTTTGCTCCATTTTGTGGATGGTTGCCGAAGCCCTATAGGCATTTTCATGCAGCCATTCATCCGTAGGCTCGGGAACGTGATGATCCGGCGCCCACACATTTACTGCACGATTGAGTCGTGCCAGTGCAAACTCGTTTTTGCTGGTTAACTTGTTGAGGCTTGCGCCAAAGCTGACTGAATGTTTGCGTCCTAACGCATGGAAAGCGCCATCAACATCCAGATTGAATGCTGTGTTATGCGTAGAGAAATCAAAAACACCAGCATACATAGTGGGCCCAAGCCCTGTTTCCGGGCTAACAGCACCTTCTGTAAAGGCATATTTTGAGTTATTGGATTCTTGAGTGGAGGTTGCTGTCAGTTTTGTTGACCAATCCTCATTAAAGCGATGCGCTAGTTCAGCAAAAAAGACGGTTTGCTTACCATTCCAGCGGTTCCAGTCTTGCGCTAACGATGTGGATCGTTTGAGTCCAATGTCGTCACCGTTACTGTAATGAGGCAGGCCGTGAAAGAAGGGGGTAGAGCGCAGCTCTTCATAGCTCACGCCGCCAGTCAGGGTGGTATCAGGGCTGAAGTCATAACTCAGAACGCCATACAACACGCCAGTACGACTGTTTGCAACGTCGTAGAAGTACTCTCGGTCGTTATAGCTCGCTATCGCGCGGCCGCGTAATGTGCCTGCCTCGTTCAACGCGCCTGTCGCGTCTATGTCGGCACGATAATTACTCCAAGAACCACCACTGGCTAGCAGCTGAACTTGGTCTTCCTCCAGAGGGCGTTTACGTACTAGATTGACGGCGGCGCTTGGTGTGCCTGCCCCTTGCAGCAAGCCGGTGGCCCCACGAATAATTTCCACGCGATCTAATGTGACGGTGTTGCTGGTAAAGCTATTGGCCTGTGGATAATAAAAGGCACGATTAACGCCATCAAATTGATAGCTTTCAACTTGAAAGCCTCGCGAGTAAATGTAATTGCCGCCCATTGGGCTTTTATACAAAGTCATGCCCGTACTATTTGCCAGCACATCATCAAGTGTGTTGGCGTTCTGGTCGTCCATCCGCTGCCGTGTCATGACCGTGACCGATTGTGGAATGTCTTTGATACGTTGATTGCCTTTGCCGATGGTGACCACTTCGCTGGTGTAGCTGAGTGATCCTTCGGTCACGGCATCGTTGTATGAGCCGGTTACGGTTACAGGTGCCAAGGTGGAGATGCCAGAGGTTGCCGGAGGGGCTTTACGCAATCTATAGCCCTCGCCATTCTCATTGGTAATCGCTTGTAGCCCCGTGTTGGCTAATAACTGCTCTAGGCCTTGTTCGACGTTGTAGTGTCCGGATAACCCCTGTGTCATCACACCTTGCGTTAATTCTGGCGATGCAGCAACCGTGATTTTTGCGGTGGCTCCAAACTGCCCTAGCGCATTGTCTAATGTTGTAGGCGCAATAGAGAACGTAATCGTCCTAGCAGTAGTGGTGTGCTGTGCCGAGGCTACAGTCGGCATGGCAAATGGCACCACCATAAGCGCCAAATGAACAACGAGATACAAAGGGGCGGGTCGCATGGATCGCATCAGGGGCAGCGAAGAATTGTGATGGCGTATGGCCATGGTTGAAACTCCTGGTTTGTCGAAGGGGATAACCAGACCTCGTGAGCCTCGAAGCCTGTCTCTCTATATCTGACGAACCAGAAATGAAAATCTTCGGTGTGGTAGAAAATTATTAAGATGATTGGTGTAGTAGACCTAGCAGTATGTGCTCAGTCTCGCCCTAAAGAGACCCAATAGCGTGTGCGATATCGCAGTGTTAGATTCAACACGCTAGCAAGTACTTCTAGTGTTTTATCGGTATTGTCTATGCGGAAAGCGCCGGTTACTTCCTGCCCGGCAACCTCGTCGTCGCAACGCAGTATGCCCGGGCGATAACGACTGAGTTCGGCCAAAAACTGGTCTAAGCGCATGCGGTTTGCAACTAACATACCTACACTCCAGTCGGGCACGGTGCTGCTTACTGCCTTGGAGGGGTAGAAGGTCTGTGCATCAAACTCTAATTCTTCACCTGCGGGTACGACCAGAGCCGATGACGCTTGATTGATTGGCGTGACACGTACAGCACCTTCGAACACTGTGAGACGTGTCGTGTTGAGACTGTTGTCCATTTGACGTACTACAAAACGCGTGCCCAGCGGCGTCAACAGACCATTCTGTGTTTGCACACTAAAAGGCCTATCGTTTGGATCGTGTGCTGTCACGATGAGGATTTCGCCGCTGCGTAGGTCAATACGTCGCTGTTGCTCAGAGTAGTTCAGCGCAACTACAGAGCCTGTGTTCATCGTAAGAACCGTGCCGTCCGGTAACGTCATGATGTGTTGTTCGCCGGTGGCTGTTTGATAAACCTCCGAGCCGTCCCATAACCCCTGGCGTGCGCCAGCCCAACCTAATGTACCTAGGCCAACACCTATTCCGCCCAGCATCCATTTCAATGTGGTGCGACGTGAACGCTGTTCGCAGTAGCGTATGATCGTGTGGCTCGCTGTTGCACTGGAGACTCCGCTATCTGTTACGGCACTGACGTCATGGCTAATGCTTTGCAAGCGTTGCCACGCTAATTCGTGCTGAGTATCGGCCTGTCTCCATTGGAAACAGGCTTGTTGAGTCGCTGCATCAGGGGTATCTCCGATACGCATCATCCATTGAGCTGCTTGTTTGATGATATCGGGATGTAGGCGATCACTCTTTGGTGGGGTCATGTGTAGAGTACTTGGTAGCAGTGCTGCCAAGCTTTGGTGATATCACGTTGCACAGCCTGTACAGAGATGTTCAATGTGTGTGCGATACGTTGGTAGGGTAGCCCTTCTACTTGGGCAAGAACAAAGACTTTGCGTACGCGAGGTGGTAGTTGTTCCAGCATGCGACATACCGCGTCTAGGGCTTCTATCACCAATACTTGTGTTTCAGGGCTGGGTGCAAATTCTTCCTCGCGAGACATCAGTGTTTCGAGAAAAGCCTGTTCGATGGCGCATCGACGAAATTGATCAATGAGAAGCCGTTTTGCAATCGTCGTGAGAAAGCCTCGTGGTTCCGTCAAGGGGGTATGAAGTTCATTGCGCATCACTCGTTCAAAAGTGTCATGCGCGAGATCAGCCGCATTTTCAGCATCGCCGTTTAAGCGACGACGAAGCATTTGCACCAACCAACCATGATGATTTCTGTACAGTCTGGCAAACTCGTCAGAGGGTGCGGAATTGACAGGATGCAAGGGGATTTTCTCAAACGATAATAGGAATGATTGCTAATTATAGATGATCATTTGAGAAAGTTGATGAAGATAGCAGCATACTGCCTACGGTTCTAGGGCGTGTGGTGTGTGAGTTCGGGCGTAGTAAGAAGAAAACTATCTGGTGATAACAGATGCGTTTGCTTGCTGCATGCGTAGAGAAGGCTAAGCGAATAGGGGGGGCAGTAGCGTGAGTGGCTACGAAGTTGAAAGCCCTCAGGCTTTGTAGAGTTAACGTGGCCAGAAATGCAAAAAGCCCAATCCGAAGATTGGGCTTTTTTAATTCGTGGTGGCCTTGGGCGGAATCGAACCACCGACACAAGGATTTTCAATCCTCTGCTCTACCGACTGAGCTACAAGGCCACGAAGAAAATAATTATAGCACGTAGTTTGGGTTTGTAAACCCCCTGCAACAGAAATTTTACTTGGCGCATGATTTGCCTCAGGGAAGCCGTATTTACAAAGCCCTAATTTGGGTTCTAGGCTGCGGGCGCTTATAATATGCTCCATACCTAAATTATCCTTAGTGGCTCATGTCAGTGGACGTTCTTACTTTTGGTCTGAATTACGTCTCCGCACCTGTTGCTGTGCGTGAGCGAGTGACGTTTCCTATGGACGTGCTTCGGCCCGCCCTGGAAGGCCTGCGCTCGGCCTTTGGAAAGAGCGTTAGCGAAGCCGCTATTCTATCCACCTGTAATAGAACAGAAATCTACTGTGCGGCTGAACCGCATGTGGCAGAGCGTTTGCCAGAGTGGATGGCTGATTTCAATAGCTTGAAATCCAGCGAGCTGGTTCCTCATCTTTATCGTTACCAACAAAATGGCGCCGTGCGTCACGCTTTCCGCGTGGCCAGTGGTTTAGATTCCATGGTGTTGGGTGAACCCCAAATTTTGGGGCAGATGAAAGATGCCGTGAAAGCCGCTGAAGAAGCAGGCGCACTGGGCACGTTGTTGCACCAGTTGTTCCAGCGCACTTTTTCTGTTGCTAAAGAAGTACGTTCACAAACAGCTATTGGTGCGCACTCAGTTTCTATGGCCGCAGCTGCGGTGCGTTTGGCTGAGCGCGTATTTGGTAATTTAGGCGATAGCAAAGTACTGTTTATCGGTGCTGGCGAAATGATTGAGCTCTGTGCGACACACTTTGCGGCGGCTAGCCCCAAATCCATGTGTGTGGCCAACCGTAGTTTGGACCGAGCCGAATCCTTAGCGAATCGCTTTTCCGCCCAAACAATGAAGCTGTCCGATTTGCCAGACCATATAGATCAATACGACGTCATCGTATCCTGTACGGCAAGTTCCTTGCCCATCCTCGGTTTGGGGATGGTAGAGAGAGCTATTCGTACACGTAAACACCGTCCTATGGTGATGGTGGATTTGGCTGTACCTCGCGATATTGAACCTGAAGTGGCTCGTCTGTCTGATGTGTACTTGTACTCAGTGGACGATTTGGGTCGTGTAGTGCAACAAGGTACCGACGCTCGTAAAGCGGCTGTAGTTCAGGCCGAAGCAATTATTGATACCCAAGTGCAAAACTTTATGCACTGGTTATCTAACCGCGAAATCGTGCCAACGCTAATCGATGTACAACGTAATGCCGACCAGCTACGCCAGCTTGAGCTGGATCGTGCTCGTCGCATGTTGGCTCGCGGTGAATCACCTGAAGAGGTGATGGAGTGGCTGGCTCATAGCCTGACACAGAAGTACCTGCACGGCCCTATGGCCGAATTGAACCGCAGCGAAGGTCCGCAACGCGAACAGTTGTTGGATATGCTGCCGCGTTTATTGCCTGATTCGCACCGTCGCCGGTAGCGACGCTCTGTTGCGTTCATTCTTGGGCTGTGAGCAGGCAACTCTGCACGGGCCCGTACTTTGGTCCCTACCGATTTCACACACTATCCCTGCCTTATGAAAGATTCTATGCGTACCCGGTTGGAGCAGTTAGCTCACCGGTTGATTGAAGTGGATGCCCTGTTATCTGAGCCAGAAACCGCGTCAGATATGGACAGCTTCCGTAAGTTGTCACGCGAGCGTTCCGAGTTGGAACCTGTAGTGGAAGCCTTTAATCGCTATGTGGCCACCGAAGGTGATCTGGAAACCGCACAAGAAATGATGCGTGATCCTGAAATGCGTGAAATGGGCGAAGAAGAGTTCCGTATTGCGCGTGATGGTATTGCTGCTCTGGAAGACGAACTGCAACTATTGTTGTTGCCTAAAGATCCTGACGATGGTCGCGGCATTTACTTAGAGATTCGTGCTGGTGCCGGAGGTGATGAAAGCGCTATTTTCGCAGGCGATTTGTTGCGTATGTATAGCCGCTTCGCTGAGCAAAAAGGCTGGCGTGTGGAAATGATTTCTGCACACGATGCGGAAATGGGTGGCTATAAAGAGGTGATCGCTCGTATTGAGGGCGATGGCGTGTATGGCCAACTGAAATTTGAATCGGGTGCGCATCGTGTACAACGTGTGCCTGAAACCGAAGCGCAAGGCCGTGTGCATACCTCTACTGCAACTGTTGCGATCATGCCCGAAGCCGATGAGGCTTCTGATATTGTGATCAACAGCAGCGACCTGCGTGTCGACACCTTCCGCGCTAGTGGTGCGGGTGGTCAGCACGTGAATAAAACCGATTCTGCTGTGCGTATTACTCACTTGCCCACAGGCGTGGTGGTGGAGTGTCAGGATGACCGTTCACAGCACCGTAACCGTGATAAAGCGATGCAAGTGTTGGCGGCAAGGCTGAAAGATCAGCAATTGCGCGAGCAACAGCAAAAAGAATCCGATCAGCGCCGTTCGCTGGTGGGGACGGGTGATAGATCAGAGCGTATTCGTACCTATAACTATCCACAGGGCCGTGTGACCGATCACCGTATCAACCTGACGTTGTACAAGCTGGGCTACATCATGGAAGGCGATATGGAAGAAGTGATCAACGCCTTGTTGGCTGAGCACCAAGCTGAACAGCTGGCGGCCTTGGCTAACGCATAATGAATACGCTACGCGCCTGGCAGCGCACCTCACAGCTTCCCCGCTTGGAGCAGCAAATGCTGTGGGAGCATGTGTTGGGCGTAAGCCGAGCATGGTTGATCGCACACGATACTGACGAACTACCTGAAGCCGCCGTGCAAGCGTATGCTCGGCTAGAGCAAGAGCGTTTAGGTGGCACGCCGATGGCGTATTTGGTGGGCTGGCGTGAGTTTATGGGGCACCGCTTTAGTGTGTCGCCTAGTGTATTGATTCCGCGCCCCGATACCGAAACATTGGTAGAACACGCATTGAGCTGCCTAGAAGGCAAGTTGCAACCGCGCGTGTTAGATTTAGGTACAGGCAGTGGCATTGTGGCGATCTCCATTGCTTTGGCTAGACCTGATGCGCAGGTGGTTGCGACGGATTTCAGTGCGGATGCTTTACAGATAGCGACGAAAAACTCCCACGATTTGTGTGCAAAAGTCGAATTTTTTGCAGGGAGTTGGTACGATGCACTGCAAGGCGTTGAAGGTTTTGATGTAATTGTTTCCAACCCCCCTTACATTGCGGCAAATGATCCCCATCTATCAGAGGGTGACGTGCGCTTTGAGCCAGATATGGCGCTAAGTGATGGGGCAGATGGTTTGACTGATTTGCAGACTATTATTAACGGTGCTTCGCGATTTTTGTTGCCTTCAGGGCAGCTTTGGATGGAGCATGGTTGGGATCAAGCTGTACAGGTACGTCACATGTTGCAGCAGGCCGGTTTCAAGGCGGTGCACAGCAAACAGGATCTAGCCGGAATTGAACGCATCTCCGGCGGGTGCATTAACGATTTTTAAGGTGGTATAGACCATGAGCGAAGTTCAAGATTTTATCCGTGAAACCGTGACCGAAAACCCAGTTGTGCTGTTTATGAAAGGCACAGCACAAGCTCCTCAGTGTGGTTTCTCTGCTCGCACTGTGCAAATCTTGCGTGCAGTAGGTTTGAACCAAGTGGTAACCGTAAACGTGCTAGACGATGAAGAAGTACGTCAAGGCATTAAAGATTTCTCTAGCTGGCCTACGATTCCTCAGCTGTACATCGGCGGTGAGTTTGTTGGTGGTTCCGATATCGTTTCCGAAATGTTCGAAAACGGCGAACTGGAAACTATGCTGCGTGAGGCTGGGGCTCTGGAATGAGTTCAGGCGTAAGGCAACGTATTATTGTTGCCATGACAGGCGCAACGGGAGCACTTTATACAGTGCGCCTGTTGCAAATGTTGCAGCGCTGCGAGGGGGTGGAAAGCCATTTGGTGGTTTCACCCGCCGCAGTACTGAATCTAGATCACGAGCTGGGCATGACGCGCCAGCAGTTGTATGATCTGGCCGACGTGGTGCACAGCCATAAAGAAGTGGGCGCGAGCATCGCCAGCGGCAGCTTCAAAACAGCCGGTATGATTATCGTGCCGTGCTCTATGCGTACCTTGGGCTCGGTAGCTCATGGTTTAGCCGATAACCTGATTACCCGTGCTGCTGATGTGGTGCTAAAAGAGCGCCGCCGTTTAGTATTGATGGTCAGGGAAACACCGTTTAACTTGGCGCACTTGCGCAATATGACTGCGGTGACGGAAATGGGGGCTGTTATTTTCCCACCCTTACCGGCGTTTTATTTCAAACCACAGAATATTGATGAGCTAGTCGACCACTCGGTGCAACGAGTGTTAGCTATGTTGGACATTGATGTCCCCGGGCCAGAGTGGCAGGGGCTAAAAGAAGAACGGTAAGCCGTTTTGCTTACCGTATGTTTTTCAGACCTTCTAAAATCAACGTGGTGGCGAGATCAGCGTACTCTTCGCGGCTGATAGGGCCATCAGGCCTAAACCACATATAAACCCAGTTCAACATCCCAAACAATGACATGGTGACCGGCTTCAGTAGCGGGCGTTCGGCATTGATGTCGGGGTTGATTGCGCGGATCGTATCGGCGATTTGCACCACAATCTTACGTTCCAGCATGTTAATTTCATGCGTTTCTTCTTCAGGAAGCGAACGCTGGCAATTCAGCTGTACCAAGTGTTTGTCATCGGCGTCACGATAACATTCTAGAATTTGGCGCACCAATTTACGCAGGCGTACTTCAGCAGGATCGTTCTTGCTTTCTTCGGCAACAATTTCTAGCGCGTCATCCAGTTCTTCAAGGTGACTACGGATGATGTCAAAAATTAAAGCGGTTTTGCTGGGGTAGTAGTGGTACAGCAAAGCCTTGGAGACTTGGCTGCGAGCAGCAACTTGTGACATGGAGGCTTTTTCCATGCCTAGCTCTGCAAAAACGGCAGCAGCATTGGTTAAGATGTGCAACTGCTTTTCTTCAAAGTCAGCTGCGCGGGAGCGAGCCATATTTTTCCTGTGTAAGTAAAACTATCAGTGTAGCGTATTCTTGTACATCAGCCTGTAACAGGCTGATGTACAAGGGGTAATTTACTGCTTGGGTCGGTTGTCCACAATACGCTGTGCTTTGCCTTCAGAGCGCAAGGTGCCTGGCTGAGCAACGTTGATGTGTGTGCTGATGCCGATGATGCTCTTGATGTGGTGAGCCAGTTCTTTGGCAGCACGTTGACGCGAAGCATCGTCAGTGGATTGTGGCTGGCACTCTACGTGCACAGTCATGTTATCCATGCGGCCCGATTTGTTTAGTTCGATTTTAAAGTGTGCAGCTAAGCCGTCACATTTCAAAATTTGTTCTTCAATCTGTGTAGGGAACACGTTCACGCCACGCAAAATGATCATGTCGTCACTGCGACCTGTCACTTTGGCCATACGACGCATGCTACGAGCAGTACCTGGCAACAAGCGAGTCAAGTCGCGGGTGCGGTAACGGATAATAGGCAAGCCTTCTTTGGTCAGTGTCGTAAACACCAGTTCGCCTTCCTCACCGTCAGGCAGCACTTCGCCTGTTTCTGGGTTGATGATTTCTGGGTAGAAGTGATCTTCCCAAATGTGCAGGCCGTCTTTGGTTTCCACACACTCGTTCGCTACACCTGGGCCCATCACTTCAGACAAGCCATAAATATCCACAGCGTGCATATCGAAGGCTTGCTCAATTTCCAAACGCATCGCGTTGGTCCATGGTTCTGCACCGAAAATACCCACTTCCAGCGAACACTCACGTGGATCCAGGCCTTGGCGGTGGAACTCGTCCAAAATGGACAGCATGTAGGATGGGGTCACCATGATAATACGAGGTTTGAAGTCGTTGATCAGGGATACTTGACGCTCAGTCATGCCGCCAGAAATAGGTACTACGGTACAACCCAGTTTTTCTGCGCCGTAGTGAGCACCCAAACCACCTGTGAACAGCCCATAGCCGTAAGCGTTGTGCATGATGTCGCCAGGCCTACCGCCAGCAGCCTGAATGCATCGGGCAACCAATGTGGCCCATGTGTCGATGTCATTGCGGGTGTAGCCTACAACAGTAGGTTTACCTGTAGTACCTGAAGAAGCGTGAATACGAGCCAGTTTTTCGCGTGGTACCGCAAACATACCGAAGGGGTAGGATTTGCGCAGATCATCTTTGCAGGTGAAAGGGAACTTGGCCAAGTCTGCCAAGGTTTTCAGATCTGAAGGGTGTACACCAGCTTCATCAAAACGCGCTTTATAGAAAGGGGAGTTCTCGTAGGCGTGGGTCAGTGACCATTGCATGCGCTCCAACTGCAGTGCGGAAATTTCATCACGCGAAGCCAGTACGATGGGGTCCAGATCAGCTTTGTTAGGAATGATAGGTTCCATGGTTTTGTGTCCTCTACTTCTCTATTTCTTTGTGTAAGCCGTGCCTCTTAGGGCTGGCTATCAGGCAATAATGAACCTTTGATGGTGCGCGAATGGCCGCGGAATTCTGCGATGTGTTCTCCACGTTGATTGTGAAGACTAATATCGTAGATACCGCTGCGACCAATTCGGCTGACTTCACGTGCAGTAGCCGTGAGTTCGTCGTGTTCGAATGCAGGAGCCAAATAAGTAATGGAACAATGTTGGGCTACTGTTCGTTGGTTATAGGTATTGCAGGCGAAAGCAAAGCAGGAATCCGCCAGAGTAAACATGTAGCCGCCGTGGCAAGTGCCGTGGCCGTTTAACATGTGTTGTGCAATACGCATGCGGATGGAAGCTGTGCCTGCATCCACATTGAGCAATTCCATGTTCAGATGTTTGGTGGCGTGATCATCCGCCCACATGGCATCTGCACAGGCTTGCGCTAAAGCCTGAGGGGAGAGAGTCGCTGTGCTCATCTTATTTCCCCTTGAATTCAGGTGCGCGTTTTTCCAAGAAAGCGGTTACGCCTTCAGCATAATCGTGACTGCGTCCTGCACGGCGCTGTAAGTCACGTTCTAGATCTAATTGTTGATCCAGACTGTTCTCAGAGGCGGATTGAATCGCTTGTTTGATTAAGCCTAGGCCAAAAGTAGGGCCCTGAGCCAGTTGACGAGCCAGTTTAGTGGCCGTATCTTGCAGTT
>SRSN01000085.1 GCA_004791645.1 Alcaligenaceae bacterium 429 | reverse complement strand
GTTTCTATTCAAGCGCAGATAGTAAACCTATTGCTGGAACTAAAAAGCAAATTGGGTATTTCCAT
This sequence comes from Alcaligenaceae bacterium 429, assembly GCA_004791645.1. GTDB lineage: Bacteria > Pseudomonadota > Gammaproteobacteria > Burkholderiales > Burkholderiaceae_B > Paenalcaligenes. Next base: position 13,664 of record SRSN01000085.1, on the reverse strand, counting down.
TTTGTTTATTGCCCATGACTTATCTGTGGTTGGGCATATTTCCGATAGGGTAGCGGTGATGTACCTAGGTAGGATGGTAGAAATTGCACCTACAGCTAGCTTGTTCACGAGCCCGCAACACCCATATACCGAAGCGCTACTTTCTGCTGTGCCCGTGCCTGATCCTGCTAAAACCAAGCGTGATCGTATTGTGTTGCAGGGTGATATTCCTAGCCCTATTAATCCTCCTTCTGGTTGCGTATTTCGTAATCGTTGTCGCTATGCAATCGCAGGTTGTGCTGAAACGCGACCAGAACTTAAAGAGGTGCAGCCGGGGCACTGGAAAGCCTGTATACGTGATGATCTTAATTTGCGTGCTGTTGAGCTTTAACTCCATATAAAGGTATAGATATGCCATCAGATTTACTGAAAATAGATGTGGATCAGGACATACCTGCTAGCACCGAGGTGGTGGTAGTTGGGGGGGGGGTTATCGGTGTGGCCACAGCGTATGAGTTGGCACGCAAGGGGGTACAAGTGGTATTGCTGGAAAAGGGGCGTATTGCTGATGAGCAGTCCAGCCGAAACTGGGGATGGTGTCGTAAGCAGAATCGTGATGAGCGTGAAATACCACTGATCAAATACAGTTTGCAAAGATGGGTCGAGATTTCTGAAGAAATTGGGAGGGATATTAGCTTTAGGGCATCTGGTATTACCTATGTATCGGATAAGCAGGCTGATGTAGATCAGTGGGAAGCCTGGAATCAGATGGCTAAAGCCTATGATATGGATTGCAGAATGCTTAGTGCGCGTGAAGCACAAAGCATGGCAAAAGGGACTACTAAGCAATGGTTGGGCGGTGCAAATAGTCCTACAGATGGTAGGGCGGAGCCGGGTTGTGCTGTACCGTTTTTAGCACAAGCGGCGCGACGTGCTGGCGTGATCATAGTGCAGCATTGTGCGGTGCGCGGAGTAGAGTTGAGTGCTGGCCGTGTCAGTGGTGTTTATACTGAAAAAGGTCACATTACTTGCCAGACGGTAGTGTGTGCAGGTGGGGCTTGGTCTTCTTTGTTTTTGCGTAGGTTGGGCATTAGCCTGCCGCAAGCTAGCGTGTACAGCACAGCTTTACGTACAGGACCTGCGCCAGAGATTTTTACCGGTGGGTTATCGGTGCCGGGGGTGGCCATGCGTAGGCGTATAGATGGTGGTTATACCTTAGGCCTAGGAGGGCGTGGACGTTTGGATATCACGCCTCAGGGAATGCGCTATGCGCCCAAATTTATACCTATGATGAAAGAACGCCATGGTGGACTAAAAATACGTATAGGTAAAAGTTTCTTTGAGGGGCCTGAAGCGTGGTATCGCAAGTGGTCTTACGATGAAGCCTCACCCTTTGAGCGTTTTAGGATTCTGCCTCTGCGGGCCGAAGACTCATTAGTAGCCGAGGCTGAGAAAGTGATGGTGAGCACTTTTCCTGAGCTTAAGGGAGTCAAAATTGAAGAGGCTTGGTCAGGTTTGATTGATAGTACGCCTGATGGTGTGCCTGTTATTTCTGCAGTGGACGATATTCCAGGGCTGATCATTTCTTCGGGCTATAGTGGGCACGGTTTTGGTATAGGATTGGGGGCTGGGCGGCTCACGGCAGATTTAGTGTGTAATGACACGACCGTGGTAGATGCGACGCCGTTTCGCCATGCTAGATTGGTAGATGGCAGTGCGATTCAGCGTCCAGGCATGATGTAACGTTAACGTTAATAACCTAGTTCGGGACTATAGATGTTTTGCATTGTTTGTCCCGACTCATGTGCTGTAATTTGTGCTGATAAGTAGGCCACTCGGGCTGTACGTGGGGCGTTAGCGGCCACGTGTGGACTGATGATTACTTGTGGGTGGGTCCATAGCCAGCTTTGCGTATCCAGAGGTTCTTCCGCAAACACATCTAAATAGGCATAACCCAAGTGCTGTGCATCCAAGGCGTTTTTCAGGGCTGTAATATCCAGATGTGTGCCCCTGCCCACGTTAATAATGGTTGCTCCTTTAGGAAGTTGGGCTAGAGTTTGAGCATTCAGAATATGCTGCGTTTCGGATGTTTGGGGTAGCAAGCACACGATGATTTGGCTGCGTTGTAGGAATGTGGATAATTGCTCGTCGCCTGCGTAGCTGTCCATAAATGGAATGTGTTTGGCTGAGCGTGACCAACCTATGACCTTAAAGCCAGCATTGTGCACGTATTGAGCAGTGTGTAGCCCAAGATTTCCTAACCCCATAATGCCTACAGTAATATCACTGGCAATCGCCGGCGTTTCGTAGGTATGCCAGGTTTGTTGTTGTTGCTGATGTGTGGCTTGAGCAAAACCACGCGTGGCCATCAAACAGCACATCAATACATGCTCGGCCATATGTTGTGCGGATTCGGGCGTATACATGCGTACCAGAGGGATATGCTTAGGGTAGTCTGGATCACGTGCTGTGATATGGTCTACTCCAGCGCCACTGCTGAAAATAACCTCTAGGTTAGGGAACTGCCCTAAAAAACCCGGATCGGGTTCCCACACTAATACATAACGTACGCTGTTTGGGTCTACGCTGGTATCTTCCCACCAGCGTACTGTTAGCTTAGGCAAATGCGCAGAAAAGAGTGATTGCCATTGCTGAATAGAAGAAGGGTCTCCGGACTTTATAAGTATGGTCATGCTTGTCTCACAGTACTACTACGTACATAGCGTAGAAGAATAATAAGTATCAATACTTCTGCTGCACATCATACACATTACGCAGCGCTTGCCCAGCTTCAAAGCGCTGAATTTGTTCAGACACATAGTGGATGCTGGCTTCCAATGTGGCATTGGCGGCTACGTGTGGGGTGGTGATGACGCTAGGGTGCTGCCATAGCCACGAATCGGCAGGTAGGGGTTCTTGTTCAAACACGTCTAAGAACGCATAGCTTAAGTGCTGGGAATCTAGCACGGCACGTAAGTCATCGGTCTTCACATGTGCGCCACGGCCTACGTTAATCAGGCTAGCGCCAACAGGAAGTTGTGTTAACGTGCGCTGATTCAGAATGTGGTGTGTGGCATCGGTGCGAGGCAATAAACATACCAAAATATGGCTGCGTGAAAGGAAATTAGCAAGCTCTTCTTGGCCAGCATAGCACTCCATAAAGTCATGCTCATGGCGTGAGCGTGACCAGCCAATCACCTTAAAGCCACTGCGATGCAGTTGTTGGGCAGTGTGCAAACCAAAGTTACCTAATCCCATAATCCCCACTGTAGTGTTAGAGATGCTGCGTGGGATTTCGTAGTCTTGCCATTGGCTTTGTTGTTGTGCCCGCATGGCGATGGGGTAGCGGCGTACGCTCATCATGCAGCACATCAACACGTGTTCTGCCATTTGTTGGGTAGCTTCTTGCGTGTGCATACGTACCAACGGCACGTGCCATGGGTAATGTGGGTCGTGGGTGATATGTTCCACACCTGCACCAGTGCTAAACACTACTTTTAGATTGGGTAGTGATGCTAAGAAGCCAGGCTCAGGGCGGCATACCATTGCGTACTGAATGCTTTCTACATCCAGATTGGGATCGTTCCATAACGCTATAGGTAGGTTAGGAAGGTGTTGCGCAAACTGGTGACGGTAATCGTCTAGGGTTTGGGTACTGTATTCGGGTTTGGCTACTAGGGTCATAACTTACACAATAAAAACTTAATTCCAGCGGCCACCAGAGCCGCCAAGGCTGTGTCTACCAGCGCCTTGTAGGGCTATGCACAGGCTGCCAATTAAGAACAGGGCTTGAAGTTCAATACGCCAGCCACCGCTACTGTTTAGGCTTAGGAATTGATGGCTATGGGCTAACCATAAAGCAAAAAGCATACTTACAGTAGCCAGCCAACCTGCTAGGCGTGTGTAGAGGCCTGTAATCATGAGTAGCGGGGCGATGATCTCGCCTACAAAAACACCCCATGCCAAATAGTGGGGCAATCCTTTGTTAATTAACAGTTGCTCGATGCCACTGACTCCATAAGAGAGCTTATGTAGGCCATGCAGCAAGAGTAAGACGCCCACACCTAAACGTAGCAGTAGTTTGGCCAGATCGTCGGATGAGGAAGAGGACATAATAAGCCTTTGATTTGCGGAGGTGCTGACCGTTATAGGCCAGCTTTTACTAGGGGACTAGCGCTATTATAGAGAGTTCATACACAGGGATTGCCGCAGAGTAGGTAATTCTCTGTAAACAAGTTGACGAGGAGAAAAGCATGATAGAAACACAGGAAGTGTTACGTAATCTGGCTCCGTCGGGCGTACTGCGTGTGGCTATGAATTACGGAAATCCCGTGTTGGTGCAGCGTGGCGAAAGTGATAGCCAGCCACGAGGCGTGGCCGCAGACTTAGCCAGAGCGGTAGCAGAACGTTTGGGTGTGACCCCTCAGTTTGTCAGTTATGACGCCGCAGGCAAAGTGGTGGCCGGGCGTGAAAAAGATGAGTGGGATTTGGCATTTTTAGCCATAGATCCATTGCGTGCCCAAAGTATTCAGTTCACTGAAGCTTACGTACAAATAGAGGGCACTTATATGGTGGCAAACGATGCGCCATTTACCCACGTAGATCAATTGGATCAAGCAGGTGTGCGTATAGCTGTAGGGCAAGGCGCGGCTTACGATTTGTTTTTATCCCGCCATTTGCAGCATGCCAGTTTAGAACGATCTCCCACTTCAGCGGCTGCGATGGATCTGTTCGCAGAACAGCAATTAGAAGCGGCTGCGGGGGTGCGTCAGCCTTTGCTGGCCTATGTGGCTGAGCATCCTGAGTATCGTGTATTAGAAGGGCATTTCACGGCTATTCAGCAGGCAATGGCTGTCCCTAAGGAGCGTCAACTGGCCTATGATTGGTTAGTAGGCTTTTTGCAGGATATGAAACACAGCAACTTCATACGGGCAGCTCTGGAACGGAGCGGCCAATCAGCGGAGATAGCAGCACCATGACAACACAAACAATGAATGCTTTACAGTCACAATGGCAACAGGGTAAAGGCCCTATTCGCCACCAGTCAGAGACTGTAGTGCGCGTGCAAGCATTGCTAGAGCGCTTGCATACAGAGGGAAAATTGCCAACGGTAGAAGCTGGCTATAAATTGCTGATGGCGGCTGATAAAGTCAGCTGCATGGCTATGAGCGTCGTGGCTCACATGACCTATGCGCAGCGCATCAATTTGTCGGGTGCGCCCTTACAGGCCGAAGATTTCAAACCAGTGCCTGAAGGGCATACCGGTGGTGCTCTAAATATGGTGCCTGCCTTTGTGGCCTATCTGGTTGCTAATGCGCTCACAGGCAATACCCGTTCGTGGTTGATGGGGCAGGGGCATTGCGTGGCGGCAATCGAGGCTATTAATGCACTAACAGGCGATGTGTCCTCGTACCAGAAAGGTAGGTATGACCGCAGTGAAGCTGGATTAGCCCAGCTAATGAAAGATTTCTACAGCTACGCAATGGATGCAGAGGGTCACGCCTCTGTACCGCTGGGTAGCCATGCAGGTCCAGCAACAGCAGGTGCCATTATGGAAGGTGGTTACTTGGGCTTTGCGGGTCTGCAATATGTGCACATGCCTGTGCCAGGCGAAAGCGTAGTCGCTTTCTTGAGTGATGGTGCATTTGAAGAGCAGCGCGGTGCAGATTGGGCGCCACGTTGGTGGCGCGCCGAAGATAGCGGCATGGCTATCCCTGTGATGGTATTGAATGGCCGTCGCATTGAAGAGCGTACGCAAATTGCACAAGAGGGTGGCGCACCGTGGTTGGCTGAAGACCTACGTCACAATGGCTTTGATCCTATGATCGTCGACGGTAGAGATCCAGCTGCGATTGCATGGGGAATTCTCGAGGCCGAGCATAGACTGGCTAACTTTATTGCTCAGCCCCAACATCAGTACCCGGCACCGTTGCCGTACATCATTGCAGAAACTGAAAAAGGCTTTGGTTTTGCAGGTGCGGGCACCAATGCTGCTCATAACCTTCCTTTGGGTGGTAACCCTTCTAAAGACCAACATGCGCGTGATGCGTTTAATAACAGCGTTAGTGCGTTGTTTGTTCCTGCGAGTGAGCTGGATGAAGCCTTAGCATGTTTGGATAATCATCAGCAGCAAAACCGCGTGAAAGAAAGCCAGCATGCGCTGGTGGATCGTCATCCAGAAAATATTACGTTGCCAGTGTGGAAAGGGGAGACCGTCGGTAAAGTGGCATCTCCTATGCAAGCACTGGATGATTGGTTTTTGAGCGTACTAGATGCCAACCCAGATGTACGTGTACGTATTGGTAATCCAGATGAACTGGCCAGTAACAAAATGGGTGGCACCTTGCAGCGTTTGCGTCACCGTGTGAACGAACCCGAGGCAGGTGTACCTGAAAGCGTGTTGGGTTCGGTGATTACAGCACTGAACGAAGAGGCTGTTGCAGCCGCTGCCTTGGCGAACAAAATAGGTCTGAATTTAATTGTGACCTATGAAGCCTTCGCAGTAAAAATGCTGGGTATCTTGCGTCAGGAAATTATCTTCTCCCGTCGTCAGCGTGAAATGGGGCAAAGCCCTGCGTGGTTGTCGGTGCCACTGATTGTGACATCCCACACCTGGGAAAACTCCAAAAACGAGCAGTCGCACCAAGATCCAACGATTGGTGAGGCCTTATTGGGCGAAATGTCTGATACATCCCGTGTGCTGTTCCCGGTAGACGGTAATACCGCGATTGCCGCGATGAGTAATGTGTATCAGCACCGTGCTCAAGTGGCGACCTTGATTATCTCTAAGCGTGATACGCCTAACCGTTTTGATGCTGATACTGCAAAGAAATTGGTGGAAGCAGGGGCATGGCATTTGGTAGGTACGCCAGAATCCGCTGAGGTGCAGTTGGTGGCCATGGGGGCGTACCAACTAGAGGAAGCCTTAAAAGCGCATGCTTGGCTAGAAAAGCAGGGGCGCAACAGCTGCGTAACTGTGATTATGGAGCCGGGTCGTTTGCGTGTGCCTCGTGACAAGCTAGAAGCACAAAGCGTGTTGGATGATGCCACCTTGCAGCAGCTTTTCCCTGTAGGTATGAAGCGTGTCTTGCTGACCCATACGCGCCCTGAGCCTATGTTGGGGGTATTGCGTAGGTTAGATAGCGGTGTGGCTGGTACGCGTGCATTGGGCTACATCAACCGAGGCGGTACTTTAGATGTATTCGGTATGTTGTTTGCCAATCGTTGTACATGGGCGCACGCGGTAGATGCTGCTGCTGAGCTATGTGGTTGGGACAGAGCTCAGGTGCTAGAACCACAGCATCTACTTGCGTTGGATGGCAAAGGTAAGCCATCTGATCTAGATCATCCAGAGGTGTAAAAAACTTGACCCTGACACAGTAGGAAGCTTTAGGCTGTCAGGGTCAAATTTTCAGGAGTGATCATGACACGTTTAGCTTCCTGTGTGCTGGCTTTAGCCGCACTGGTTCCTGTGGGTTCTGCGATAGCAGCACCGGCAACATTAGAAGCCGTGCTGCACAAAGATCCATGGTGCGGCTGTTGTAATGCCTATGCTGATTATTTGGAACAGCATGGTATGACCGTAACGCGCGTGGATCATGCTGATATGATGCCCGTCAAACAGCAGTTAGGCACAGATCAAGCGCCTAGTTGCCACACGGTAGAGTTAGATGGTTACGTGATAGAGGGTCACGTGCCTGTGGCTGCAATTCAGAAGCTCTTGGCTGAGCGTCCTAAGGCGGTAGGTATTTCGGTACCAGGTATGCCGCAAAACTCACCCGGCATGGGGCCAGAGATTCCAGGCACGTTGCCCGTGTATTTGCTGGATGAGTCCGGTAAAGTGGTTGCGGAGTACGGGCGCTTCTAATGCGGTACCTGTGAACCTTGCTGAGCCGTAAATAACAAAGCCTCTGTGTAAAAACAGAGGCTTTGTTTTTGGCCGTATGTTTCAGCCATGAAAAAAGGGATTACATCGTGTGATGTAATCCCTTTTTAGTATTGGTCGGGGCGATAGGATTCGAACCTACGACCCTCTGGTCCCAAACCAGATGCGCTACCAGGCTGCGCTACGCCCCGAAGAATTAAATATTAACACGGTCATTTTTAAAAAGAAAGCTTTTTATGGAACTAAAGCTAAACCGATGCGTAATTGGGGTTCGCTTTTGTGTCTGTAGCCCAATAAAGTCTCGCCATAACCGCGATAATACTGCAGGTACAAATAGCCGTTCATCCCGCTATACAGTCGTTTCAGGGGCCATGAGGCATCCAGCTGCATAGAATTTCGTCCGTGGTGACCTTGTCTGTACGTACCTGCTAATTTCAGGCCATTATCTTGTGCCCAGCTTACTTTCCAGTCCACTCTACCCAAATAATCGGGGTAGTCACCGTTTTCGCTCATTGCAAAATAGGCTTTTACACGTGGACTGAACTTCAATGTGCTGCCGCCATCGAAGCGGTAGGCAAATTCAGGCTGTATGTAGAAATCATTTAACGAACGCGAGTCATCACCATCTTTTCCGTTGGATGCGTGCTCTACACCCGAGTTCAGACCTACGAAGAAGCGATTGTTTGCACTGTCCCACATGCGTTCTTTGTACCAGAACACGCTAGGGTTGTAGGTAGTGTCTACAAACGGCAGTGAGTCAGAGCTTAAATCCCACAGCGATGTTTGGGTATAGCCAGCATAGAAGTGATCCATGAAGCTATCTTGTGTTGGGTCGGTGGGGTTGAACAGGCGGTATTTAAAGCTCAGTTGGAAACGCGCATTGGTTTCAGGTCTAGTGCCCAACACAAAGTAAATAGGTTCATACAAAGAGATCGCATTGCGGAAGTTCTCAAATGCTGATGTACCCACGGGAGCATGCGCGGTTTGTGTTACTGAAGGGCCGTAGCCTTGCGTAGCACCAGCTGCGCGTACACTGGTCTCATCCAGCACAGGGTCTTGGGTTTCGCCAGGAGCGGCTGCTCCGGCATTCACCACAGGAGTTTCAGCTAACGAGGCTAGTAACGGGTTGGGATCACCACGGCTAGTATCCAGCGCAAATAAATCCGGTGCACCTTCAACGCTAACGGCTTGAACGCCATTTACAGCCGTAGGAACAATAGCTGTCCAGTTGAAAATAACAAAGTTATTTACTGGCACATCAACGGGTTTGCCTTGCGTTTGCAAATACGCCAAGCTGCGTGTGACGGAATCTTTGCCTCGCCATTGCATGACTAAGTTCTTAGGCGGCGTCCAGCTAAGCGGTGCGCTGCCATCATTGAACAAAATGGCGCGTACGGTGACTGTTTCACCTGGAGCAGCCTGATTTTCTAAAAGTGAGTAACTGATACCAGCCTGAGCGGTGGTTAAACCTAGCACTAACGTCAGTAACGCAATACTGAGGCGGCGTAGAACTAAAACGAAGGAAGTCATTATAAAGACAGGAAGATAAGGGTTACAGCGTAGAATGACTGCACCAGTATATAGCGTTTAGGTGCCTGATTTTGTTGGTTTCCTTACGCGCCTAGGTGACTATTTGTACACGCTAGGTGTGAATGTTGCATTCTAGTCAGAAGTACAGTGCAATAATGCTGTCTTGAATTACTCCTTTTTAGATGCTCTAGCGATGATACCCATACTGATGTATCACCAGATCGGTGAGCCCTCACCACGAGGCACATATTTGCGCGGTGCTACAGTGCATCCACGCCGATTTGCAAACCAAATGCGGTTGTTGAAAATGCTGGGCTATACCGGCGTGAGCATGCGTGATGCCTTGCCGTATCTGCGCGGAGAAAAACAGGGCAAAGTCGTTGTACTAACCTTTGATGATGGTTACGTGAACGTGCTGGAAAATGCGATGCCTGTGTTGTTAAAGCACGGCTTTACCGCAACGAATTACATGGTGTCTGGGTTGCAAGATAACGGTTGGGCTCAGGCTAAAGGGGCTTTACCTTCTGAGCTGATGAACGCCGATCAAATGCGACAGTGGCATGCCGCAGGCCTTGAGGTGGGTTCACATACCATTGACCACGTTTATATGACCAAAGTGGGCAAAGAGGAAGGCGTACGTCAGTTGCGGGAATCTAAGTCGGTGCTGGAAGACATTACCCAAGCGGAAGTGCAGTCATTTTGTTATCCCTTTGGTGATGAGTCTGTGGAAGTACGTGAGTGGGTGAAAGAGGCTGGTTATAGCAACGCCACGGCAACATTCCGTGGTTTAGCGCACGCAGGGGATGATATGTTTGCCTTGCCGCGCGTGTCTATTTTGCGCTCCACACACCTTTTCAACTTCTGGCAAAAGTGCTGTACACCACGCGAAGAGAAGAAGCGCCAACAGAATGCTCAGCGTTGATACGCGTAATGCTTTCTTTTGCGCCTAGCTTCACGCTATAATCCCTGATTCACCGGAGTTCATCTCCTGAAACGCGTCCATAGCTCAGCTGGATAGAGCACCCGCCTTCTAAGCGGGCGGCCGCAGGTTCGAATCCTGCTGGACGCGCCAGAATTACCTACGTTAATACTGTAAGCCCGCTCACTCGTGATAGCGGGCTTTTTGTTGCCCAGAAAAAATGCATAGTGCAGTATGTAGCTATGACTACTGAACCTACTAAAGAATACTCCCTTGAATTCCGCAAAGAAATTGCCGATGAGGCGTATTTCCGTACTACGGATGGTTATGAGAATCTCGCCAAACGACGTGGCATTCCGAATGAGCTGGTGTGGCAGTGGGTAGAAGAGTTTCACCCTAAAGGGCCGCAGCCCAACGATGTTATACATTGCTGGGTTGGTATGTTTGCGGGTGATACGTTCGCTTTTTATGATTACCTTGGTAATGACGACGGGGGCGACTCCGAGATGCTGGCGGATATGGGTGAGGAAGGTGAGTTCGACTACGATCTGTTTTACGCAGAGTATTTTGACGAACCATTGCCTGTGGCTGAGGCATTAGCGGATGCGACGTTCTCAACAAGCACTGCTGAGTCTGCGGCCTTAGCTCAGGCGGTAGCGCTAGGGATTGAATGGGTGAATGTCGTTATTTGCTATGGTGATCCATTCTTAGTCGTGCCTGAGGGTACCGTATTTCGTGGGCTGCATTATTTGGGCGTGTACCCCGATCGCCCACAGCGATAGTAGCAAGACGCCGCACTAGATTTGGGTTGTAAACATCGCAGGCGTCTTGTCGCTTTACCTAAACTCAAACAACTCATAGTGAATGTTCTGCGTAGGGATACCGTATTTCTCCATCAGTTTTTTAACGTGTGAAAGTAAACCTTTAGGACCACAGAAACTAAGTTGTATGTGTTCTGGGCGAGTGGTTTGGGCTGCGGCGGCCAATGTGTTTTCTAGAGCATCGCTACCACTAGGGTTAGGAATTAGTTGTACAGCGGCTTGGCCTGATAATTCTTGTACTCTTTCTAATGTAGGGAAGGCGCGTGATGGCTCAAAGCAGTAAATCAAATTCACACGTTCAAAGTGGCCTATCTCGCGGTCTTTCAGCCAAGAAATAAAGGGTGTGATGCCGACGCCAGCGCCTATCCAGATTTCTTTTTCTGCATGGGGAATACGTTTAAAGCGCCCGTGTGGGGCTTTTACTTCGGCCAACATACCTACTTTGGCTTGTTCATAGAGTTTTTGGGTGTAGTCACCCAAAGAGCGAATCACAAACCGTATATTGCCGTTTTCGCTGTAGCAGCTGGCAATAGAAAAGGGGTGCGGCTCGCGCAGGCCTTTTTCTTGTATAGATAAAAACCCAAATTGCCCTGCTTGGAATGGAAAGCCTTTACCAATGGGGGCTAGCTCTAGTTGCACGGAACCATGCATTTGGGTGACAGCCACAATTTTATAAGAGCCGCCCGGAGCCAGAAATTGATAGAGCAGCAGCTTATATAGGGCAGCCACCACGCCCAGCGTACAGGTCACCGCTAACCAAATACCGGCTGAACTATCTAGGGTGATGGGTGACTCAAAACTAAGCCAGTGCAAAATCACAATCAAGAACAGCGGACCAGAGAGTTTGTGCCACCATCGCCAGACTTGATAGGGAATATTGCGGTTCAGTGCCAGAATGACAATAAAACCGAGGGCAACCAGACTTAATTGTCGCAGCATGCGCGTCCAGTAATTGGACAGCTCCATGATGGGGGCGAGCTCCCATAACCCCATTTTTGCCTTGAATACGAAATGGTAGGTGGCAAAGAGTAGTGCCCAGATGCCTAGCCATTTATGGGTTTCGTAAATACGATCTAGGCCGCCGTACAGCTCTTCTACTACGTGCCAGCGGCTGGCCAAAATACAGGAAACGGCCATACAGACTAGAGCCGCGACGCCAGCAATGAGGCTGAGTGTCGCTGAATGGGGCCATGTGAACGAGGGGATTTGCAATAAGACAGTAACAGCGGATATGGCTGTAATGCCGCCGATGGTATGCCAAGTTTTTATTGTCATCATAAGCTCTGAAAGTTATGAAGTTATATAGGTGGCATATGACCATGTGCGATCAAAAAACGACTGGATACATGCCAGCTGGTGTGTAAATTGATGCCTTACACAAGCTAGTGTCGGCAATATTCTGATGGGTAGCAATCAGTGTTTAGCTTTGTTGCTACTGTTAGACCTGTTTACGCAAAACGTGCGGATATAGCCTGTAAATGTGAAATACTGGAGTGAAGAATATGTAGCAGTGAGCCACCATCCGTATCTACTGTAGAAAGGATGTAAGGGTATAGGTGCAGCATAGCTAATCATTCAATGCTTTGATTGAATGTGTTAGAGTAAGTGAACAGTCAAACAAGAACAGGTTTGTAGCAAACCAGTCTTACACAGAAGGTCATCCTGCTTATGTCTTCTACTACATTGCTATCTCGGTATTTTGATCGCCTTGGCTACCAGGGCGAGCGGCTTCCTACGCTGGCGTTGTTGCGTACGTTGCATGAGCTGCATCCCCAAACGTTTCCCTTTGAAAATCTTGCCCCGTACAACGATTTGCCGGTGCCGCTAGATTTGGATGCATTAGAAAACAAGCTGTTGATTCAGCGACGCGGAGGCTATTGCTTTGAGCACAACACGCTCTTTAGGGAAGTGTTAGAGCAACTGGGTTATGAGGTAGTGCCACTCATTGCACGTGTGCGTTGGCAAGTTCCCGCGCATGTGGAAACAGGGCTTACTCATATGTTGCTAGGTGTGCATATAGAAGGGCGCTTATGGCTGGTTGATGTGTCGTTTGGCTCGACTACGCAAACGGCGCCGTTAGCGTTGGAGGTCGATGTCCCTCAAGAGACCCCACATGGTTACTTTAGGGTGATGGAAAATACCCCTGGGTATTACAGCGTAGAGTTTCAAATGCCTAGAGGATGGTGGACGGTATATCAGTTCAATTTAGAGCCGGCGCAACGGGCTGATTACGAGCTGGGAAATTGGTACACCAGCACGAATCCTAATTCTGTCTTCAAAAAAGAATTGATCATTAGCCGTACCTTACCAGGCGAGCGTGAGCTTTTGCATAACGCCACATTAACGAGACGTAGTAGCGCAGAGCATAAGGTGTATAGACAACACTTTACCGAGGCTGGGGAGTGGGCGGAGTGTTTGCAAGATAGATTTGGATTGGTGTTAACGGCGGACGAGGCCGAACAAACCTTTGCGCGAGTTCGTGCGGCACATAAAGGTATAGAACACTAAGTAGTATTTATAAGTTTAGATT
>SRSN01000084.1 GCA_004791645.1 Alcaligenaceae bacterium 429 | reverse complement strand
CGATGCGCACTACGCAGAAAAAGCCCGCACGATCTCCGGTATGGCGCGTGATATTAGTCGTGTTGTGCAGGACGAGTTAGCGTTATTGGATGCCGAAGGCTTACCACAAGCCCAGCAAGCCTTGAAAATTGCCGTGCAAGAACCGTGTAGCTTCCAGCACGCATTACAAAACAAAGGCTCTATCTCGTCTTTGTTGAAGGCCTTTGGTTTCAAACCCGTTGCCGTACGTGATGGCCACTTGTGTTGCGGCTCTGCCGGTACCTACTCAGTGCTACAGCCCGAGTTGTCTGAGCAATTGCGTACCAACAAGCTGGAGTCTTTGCAGATCAACTCACCTGACATGATTGTGACCGCCAACGTGGGTTGTTATGGTCACTTGGCAGCTAAGTCGCCTATCCCAATCCAGCACTGGATAGAGCTGGTAGACGATGTGATCCGTGTATCTGGCCGTCAGTCGTTGGTGGCGGAATCTGTTACAGCGTGAGGGCCGTCTACGGCGGGGATATAGCCTACTCGTAGGCCTAAGCGCAGAGTAATGTCACGCAGTATGGTGATGATTTGCTCAATATTGGGGCGACGTAAACCGTCGATGCGGGCAATATGTGGCACGTTAATGGCTGCATGGATTTTGCCCGCAACCCCAAACACTGGCATAGCAATGTTGGTGACACCTTGAATCTGAATGCTGGGCATGGTGGCATAACCTTGCTGACGCACGGTTTGCAAAATCTGGGTGAGCGCTTCGGGCTCTTGGGCAATTTCCCCGTCAATTTTGATGTGGTGATTCAGCATGCGCGCTCGCGTTGCATCATCCGCAAATGCCAACAGCACATGACCCGATGACGTATCGGTCAGCCCTATTTGTGCCCCTGTCTTTAACCCAAATGACCAGCGTTCTGGACTGTCATTCTGGGCCGTAATCATCACCCTACCATTCTGATACAGCGCTAAGTGGCTGGACTGCATGCTGCGTTCTGACAGCTCGGCCAGCAGTGGTAGCGCTTCTTTGATCAGCGATTTAATGGGTTCTTGCTCATGTGCCAGCGTGAACAGTTTCAGCGTCAACGCATAGCGATCACGATCGTTGATGTGTATGTAATTACGCTGATGCAGGGTGCTAACCATGCGGAAAATTTCGTTCACGCTACGCCCTAATACATGACTGAGTTCATTTAATGTGTAGCCCTGCGGGGTTTTACTTAATACCTCTAGAATATCCAACCCTTTGTCTAGGGCTGGTGCGCTATAGCGGGCGTCTGCATTGGCTGTTTTTTTGGTGGGAGTAGGTGTAGTCATAGCGATTTTTATTTTATAGGTGAGTTTTTCATTTTACATGCAAGTAAAAAAAGGGGCCTTTTGAATTGAGCATCTAGTGGATTAGGGATTTCACTAATAAGAACAGCTTTCAAATACCGTAACGTATGCCGTGAAGTATTACACAACGCATGCAATAACCCTTTGAGGATTATTGCGATTTTTCGCACAAAGGATGCGCAGTCGATGAAAGGTCGTTTAGAAAATAAAGTGGCACTAATTACCGCTGCTGGACAAGGTATTGGCCGTGCGACGGCTGAGGCCTTCCTAGCAGAGGGCGCGAAAGTGATCGCAACCGATATTAATCCAGAACTGTTGGAAAGCTTGCAAGGTGCAACCATTGCCAAACTGGATGTGACGGACGGTCAAGCTGTCGCAGCGTTCATCGCAACGCTAGGCCCTGTAGATGTGCTGTTCAATTGTGCAGGCTATGTACATCATGGCTCCATTTTGGAGTGTGATGAAGCAGCGTGGGAACGCTCCATGGACCTGAACGTGAAATCCATGTATCACACTATTCGTGCTGTATTACCTGGCATGCTTGAGCGAGGCAGTGGTTCGATTATTAACGTGGCGTCGGCAGCATCTAGCATCAAAGGTGTGCCTAATCGTTGCGTATACGGTGCTAGTAAAGCTGCGGTGATTGGATTGACCAAATCCGTTGCGGCAGACTTCGTGACTCAGGGTGTGCGTTGCAACAGCATTTGCCCTGGCACGATTGAGTCCCCTTCTCTGCGCGAGCGTATTGCCACTCAAGCCTCTAACTTGAATAGCAGCACGGATGCCGTGGAAAAAGCCTTCATTTCTCGTCAGCCAGTCGGTAGACTCGGCCGTCCAGAAGAAATTGCAGCCATGGCCATTTATTTGGCTTCTGATGAGTCTCGTTTTACAACCGGCACCAATATGGTGGTAGACGGTGGTTGGTCTAACTGAGTAAAGGAATAGAACAATGAAATTAGTACGTTTTGGTACAGTGGGCCACGAGAAGCCCGGTCTGGTCGATGCACAGGGTCAAGTACGTGATTTGTCTGGTGTTGTGGCCGACATTACCGCTGACATGCTGGGTGATGCGGGTTTGGCGAAACTGAAAGGCGTTGATATCAACAGTCTGCCTGTTGTACAAAACCCTGGTCGTTACGGTGTGCCTTATGCAGGTCTGGGTAAATTCATTTGCGTGGGTTTGAACTACAGTGACCACGCAGCTGAAACTGGCCAAGAAGTACCGGCTGAACCTGTACTGTTTAACAAATGGTCCAAACCTACTGGCGCAAACGACAACGTTGTGATGCCTAAGAACTCCGTCAAAACAGACTGGGAAGTTGAGCTGGGTGTGGTGATCGGTAAGAAAGCGCGCTACGTGAGCTTGGAAGAAGCCTTGGAGTATGT
The DNA here is from genome assembly GCA_004791645.1 of Alcaligenaceae bacterium 429. Classification (GTDB taxonomy): domain Bacteria; phylum Pseudomonadota; class Gammaproteobacteria; order Burkholderiales; family Burkholderiaceae_B; genus Paenalcaligenes. The sequence goes on along the minus strand of SRSN01000084.1, from coordinate 11,170 downwards.
AGCGGGTTACTGCGTGGTGAACGATGTGTCCGAGCGCGAGTACCAAGTTGAACGTTGCGGTACATGGGACAAGGGTAAAGGCTGCGATACTTTTGGTCCGGTAGGCCCGTGGTTGGTAACACGTGATGAAGTAGCCGACCCACAAAACCTGAAAATGTGGTTGGACGTGAATGGCAAACGTTACCAAGACGGTAGTACAGCTACCATGGTGTACAACGTGGCCTTTTTGGTGCATTACATCAGTCAGTTCACCACCTTGTACCCTGGCGATCTGATTTCTACTGGTACGCCTCCAGGCGTGGGTATGGGCCAGACGCCTCATGTGTACCTGAAAGCGGGTGACGTTATGAACGTCGGTATTGAAGGTCTGGGTGAGCAGCGTCAAGAAGTACACGCATGGTCGGCTGATTTGCTGGACTAAGCTGCACGTCTGACAGCGGCACAAAAAACTCAAGCCTTGCATGGTTACCTATGCAAGGCTTGAATCGTTTTGGGCTGAAGCTGGTTTAGTGCATACGTGAACTGTGTGGATGGGCGGTGCGCACCAGTGCCTGAATAATTAAATGCTCTAGTTCTAGCGGTATGTCATGTCCCATGCCATCGATAGGAATGAATGTGGCATGTCTAATGTGCGCTGCAATGTCCTTGCCACATGCCAGAGGGATGAGTGGGTCATCAGTGCCATGAATCACCAGTGTAGGTGCAACAATGCGTGCTAAAACGGGACGTAAATCGCCCGTAGCTACAATGGCGGCTAACTGTCTACCAAATGCGGTAGGGTCATTGGCGAGGTTGGCTTCTTCCAAAATTATGGTGCGCTGTGTTGTCTCATCAAAGGGATAACCAGGGCTGGCAATGCGTTTGGCGAATTGCAGACGATGATTTAAAAAGCCTAGTGTGTCTTCTGCTAACGAGGGCGACGGTTGGGTAAGTAAGGCCATCACATCTGGGGCGGCAGAGGGTAAGGTTGGGTTGCCGGTGCTAGACATCATTGCTGTTAACGTCAGTACGCGATGGGGATACAGGCTAGCCAGTAGTTGTGCAATCATACCGCCCATGGATCTACCCACAATATGAGCACGTTTTATACCCAAGGCATCGAGTAAGCCAATAGCATCGGCAGCCATGTCGTGCAGTGTGTAGGGCGCTGTTGGTTTTTCATGCGCAGCAACGGCCTGTGCCAGTGCTGCAAAATTGGGGGCTGGGCTCTGTGTAAAGTGTGTAGAACCTCCTGCATCTCTATTATCAAAGCGTATGACCCTGAATCCGTGGGAGGCCAAGTCTTCACAAAAGGCATCGTTCCAACGAATCATTTGTGTACCTAGCCCTGAGACCAGCAAAAAAGCCTCGGCCTGCACCTCCCCAAAGCTATCGTAGCTAAGGGTAATGCCGTTTGCGCTAATGTGTTGCATGATGTGTTTCCTGTGTGCCCGCCCATGTTTTAGGGTTGGGTGGCACCAAATGCGAGTGTCATAGTGTGTGCTTGTATGTCATCAGGCCATTGGTTGATTTGTGCTTGCAGTGCGTTGGCGTCGTTAGCAAATAGAGCACGTGTGGCTTCTTCAAAACCAGGCAGATCACCCGCAATGGCTACCATAAAGTGATAAGCACGTTCGTGCGCTTTACGGGTTTGGTCTTTGTCACTGTTGGCGCGTTTGGCTTCTTCTACCAGTTTGCGTAATGTGACTGAGGCACCACCCGGCTGTTGAGACAACCATTCCCAATGGCGCGGTAATAGCGTGACTTCACGCGGTACTACACCAAGTTTGGGGCGCCCGCGGCCTCGTGGCGCAGCATCAGTTTGTGTGGTTGAGTTTGCCGGTGGAGGGACTGCTGTGGAGGCTACTCTTGCAAGTACGTCAGCCTCTGATCCACGCGTGTCTACTTCCACAGTACGGCCTGTAGCATCATCAAACAGCAGCACGGTGTGGTTGGAACCCTGTTCTAGGGTGCGTTTAATCGCCAGTACATTGACTGATAGTGAGCCAGTAGCGAGACGGCGATGGCCATCAAAGCTGGTGTAAGTGGGGACGGTGGTATCAACCATGGTTCTGTTTATAACGGGGATAATGCGTTTATTTTTACCCAGATAAAATAATCAGTCAATATTATCCGGGTAAAATAAAAAATGCAGGAAGGAATATGAGCAAAATGGGGAGAGGCGAGTACACAAAAGCAGGCCTCGCTTTAGCATTGGTGGTAGAACGGCTGCGCGTATGGATCTACACCAATCATCACTAGCACGCCCAGTCTAACTAAGAGGAAAATGCCATTTTGGAATCAGCCCATCGAAACCATTCACCAGAGCACTGCAGGCGTGTTTGCGTATGCTGTCACCGGTGACGAACTACGCGTTGTCGCGTATGGCTGTCATGTAGCTAGGTAAGTTCTTGGCAGGTTCGCTGGCAACAACTTGCAGACGCTCTAGGGTTTTAGTTATAGAACGGCTAAGGTGATCGTCTAAGGCTTGAGCAGCCGCATCAGGTTGGCGTTGCATCAGGGCTTGCATGATGAGTCTATGCTCTTCTAGGAATGGGTCCATAGAAGGTAATTTCAGGTAGCCACCTAGCATATGTTTGTTGTTGATGAGCAAAGCTTGGGTATGGCCCAGCAGCTTAATGAGCTCATCGTTTTGGCAGTAGCTTAAACAGCGGAAATGCAGGTCTTTTTCCAGATCGTCTAGCTCGGCTTCGCTTACATTGGGATAGCGTTTGCTAATCGTTTCTAAGCGCTCCCACATGTGATTAAGTACTTCTTGCGGAATATGCTCCACGCTTTTACGCAGTGCAGGTGGTTCCAGGTAGCGGCGTATTTCATACAACTGTCGCACACGTTCTGCGGTCATCGGCACGATAGACCAGCGTCCAGCCGGGTCTTTTTCTACTAATCCCACCCCTTCTAAGCGCATTAGCACTTCATGGGCAACGGTACGGCTCACGTCAAAACTTTTGGCGAGCTCGGTTTCTACGATGCGTACTGGGCCAAAAATAGCATGATTACAGACTTCGCGTTCTACGTCGTTGTAGACCTGAATCCATGAGTCAGGTGAGCGTAGTGCGTCACCAAAGGGTTCTAAAGCAGCCTGTTCAAAGCTGCTTAAACGGGTCACTTTTTGCGTGGCACTGAGGGGCCCCACAATGACGCCACGACCGCTGTGTTTGTAGACCACATTTTGATCCACCAGCGCTTTTAGGGCCGCTTTAACAGGGGTGCGGCTGACGTTGAAAGCCTGAGCCACCATGCTTTCATTGATCAGATCACCGGCCTTCAGAACGCGTTGTGCAATCGCCGTGCGTAGTGCCGTGGCGATAGCCTCGTAAAGCGGTACTGCGGCGGTTTTTTGCTCCGTATTCTGTTGCATACGTCTGAAGGTAGCCCTGTGTGGGTGTAAGCGGAAAAAGTCTGCTGAACATCATGCCAGATTATGCAGTAGCTGACCATGATCGTACCGACCCCTAGCGTGCATATTCAATTTTCTGGAAAACCCCAATTTAAGGTAATGAACTTTGTGTGCAATGATCATTGTCATCAGTAAAAGCTATTTTCATGAATAATTAACAGCAGAAGGCTCACGCAAAGACGTACTGACATTCCACCAAAAAGAGGAAACTCCTATGAGCAACACAAAGACAACTTTTTCTGTCGTTCGCAGACATGTAGTGCAATACGGTGTAGTAGCTTGTGCAATAGGTATGGCGGGGTTGGCCAGTAGCCCCGCAATGGCTCAGGGCTATCCTTCTAAACCCATCACGATGTTGGTGCCATGGGCGGCAGGTGGCGGTACTGATGCTGTTGCTAGAGCTGTGGCAGCCGCCATGGAAAAAGATTTGGGTGTGGTGATTAACGTTGTGAATCGCCATGGAGGCAGCGGTGTCGTAGGGCTAAATGCCATTGTGTCGGCAAAGCCTGACGGGTATACCATTTCGCTGTTTGCTGGTGAATTAACCATGATGCATTGGCAGAATCTCACAAATCTGACCTATCAGGATATTACGCCAATAGGGATGGTGAACTTTGACTATGCTGGCTTGCAAGTGTCGTCAGAGTCGCCATATCAAAGTGCTAAAGATTTATTGGCGGCTGTCGCTGCTGATCCTACCGGCACTTTTAAAGCCTCGGGTACAGGGCAAGGTGGTATTTGGCACTTGGCCCTAACAGGTTTACTGCTGAATCAGAAGATGCCTGCTGACCAGGTGACATGGATTCCTAGTCAGGGTGCAGCGCCCGCGATGGTGGAACTGGCATCGGGCGGCATACAGATAGTGCCGTCAGCCTTGGCCGAAGGGCGTGCCATGATCGAGGCAGGTCGTTCTCGTCCGCTAGCGGTGATGGCTCCTGAACGCAATCCTAGCTTCCCTAATGTGCCTACCCTGAAAGAGCAATTGGGTACGGATTACACCATTGGTACATGGCGCGGTGTGATTGGTCCTAAAGGGATGGACCCAGCCATCGTAGCCAGATTGGAGCAAGCGGTGAAAGTGGCTTACGACAGTGAGTTTTATCAGTCATTCATCAAGAACCAAGGCTTTGGTGCGGAATATCGCGATGCCAAGTCCTTTGGGGAGTTCTTGGTGGAAAACGATGCCTTTATGGGTGAGTTGCTGCGCGAAAGTGGCTTGGCAAAAAAATAACAGCACTGCATAGGGCTACCTATGCATAGGTAGCCCTGCCAAGAAGGGAGAGGTCCATGCGAGACATCGTAATAGGTGTGGTTTTTGCTGTATTGGGTGTGCTGATTATTTGGCATGCCAGAGAGTTCCCTACGGTAGGCAGTTTAAGTTATGGCGCATCACTGTTTCCATCCGTGACGGGCGCTGGTATGGGATTGGCGGGATTAGCCTTGGTTTTTGGCAATATCAAATCGGTATTGGCGCAGCGCCAACATCGCGAACCGGTGGCAACTGCTGTACTGATGACACGGGCAGTGAGGGTTGTGTGCCCCTGTTTGCTCGTGGTGCTGTACATCTACACCAGTGACAGCATAGGGGCGATGCCCATGCTAGCGGTGGTGATGTTTGTGCTTTTGTGCTTGGGTAAGGTGTCGTTGAAGTTGTCTATTCCAACCTCGTTACTCGGTGCGGGCCTGATTTACTACATCTTTACCGAGTATTTGCTGGTGCCATTGCCAGAAGGCTTGTTGGGTTAATCACCGGAGCGAACCATGCATGAAATCTTGAGTGGTATGGCACTGGTGTTCAATGCCGAAGTGCTGTTGGTAGTGCTGGCTAGTGCAGTATTTGGCGTATTTGTGGGGGCCGTACCAGGTTTAACGGCGACGTTAGCGGTAGCGCTATTGGTACCGGTCACCTTTCATATGGATGCGATCCCTGCGATTGCAGCTATTGTGACCTCGTCTGCCATGGCGATTTTCTCGGGTGATATTCCTGGGGTGTATTTGAACATCCCTGGTACGCCCTCTTCTGCCGCGTACGTGTCAGATGCATATAAATTAAACAAGCAAGGCAAGTCGCGCCAAACGCTGGGGGTGATGTTGGTGTGCTCGGTGATAGGTGGGATGGTGGGTGCCACCATGTTGATGTTGGTAGCACCTACGTTAGCCGAGTTCGCACTGAATTTCAGTTCATTTGAGTATTTTTGGTTAGCCGTTTTGGGCTTGAGCTGTGCCGCCTTTATTGCGTCAGGTTCATTGGCAAAATCGCTGTTGTCTATGATGCTGGGGCTGTTTGTATCCACCATAGGTTTGGACATTATTACGGGTACGCCACGCTTTACATTTGATGTGCCAGATTTGCTAGCCGGTGTGAATTTCATCCCTGTGATGATCGGTTTTTTTGCTATTAGTGAAGTGATGTTCTTGTACCGTAATTTAGATCGCACCAATACGATGGCGGCAATGCAGCGCGAAACAGGTGCGGTATTTACTGGCGTGTGGGCGACTATCCGCAAATACTGGCATGGGCTTACTCGTGGTAGTTCCATTGGTTTGGTAACGGGCGTACTGCCCGGTGCAGGGGCGGACGTTGCTGCATGGATTGCGTACGGCATTAGTAAACGTCGCTCTAAACAGCCAGAAAAATTTGGTACGGGTCATGTAGAAGGTATTGTGGATGCAAGCTCAGCGAATAATACGTCAGTGATTAGTGCGTATGTACCTGCGCTGGTGTTCGGTATTCCAGGGGACTCTATTACTGCCATTGTGATTGGTGTCTTATATGTGAAAGGGATTAACCCTGGCCCTACGATTTTTAGCGGCGAGAGTGCATTGGTGTATGGCTTATTCACTATTTTCTTTATCGCTAACCTTGTGCTTCTGCCGGTGGGCTATTTAGCCATACGTTTGGCTTATGTGTTGAACCGTGTCTCGATTCGAGTATTGATGCCTATTATTTTGTGCTTCTGCATAGTGGGGGCGTTTGCTATCAATAATACAGCGATGGATTTGTGGATCATGTTGGTAGCTGGCACGGTTGGGTACGTCATGATATCGGCCGGTATTCCATTAGCTCCCGCCATTTTGGGACTCGTGCTGGGCAATACCTTAGAAAGCAGTTTTATGAGTTCCATGCTTAAAGCCAATGGCAACTTGTTGGACTTTGTGGCGCGACCACTGAGTGCCACCTTAGCCAGTTTGGTTGTGTTGATTTTCGTTTTTCCGTTGCTGCTACGCTGGGTCAAACGCTACCGTGAGGTAGGCTCTACAACCCAGTTAACAGCGCAGAAAAACCACCATTGAAAGAGAGGTTGATGTGAGTATCGCCATTGAAGATCTGAATCGTTTTATTCAGCAACTGTTTGTGGCAGAGCAGGTAGATTCTGCGGTCGCAGGTGTAGTCAGTGATGTGCTAGTGGCGGGAGACCGTCTAGGACAGCATACGCATGGGGTAAAGCTAGCAAGAGGCTATTTACGCGACATACGTAATGGGCATGCAGCTATAGATCCACTGCGTCTGACTGTGTTGAAATCGTCACCCGTTTTACGTTTGTACGATGCCCAGTATTTGTTGGGGCCGTATGTGTTGCATGAGGCATTGCAATGGGCCAGTGCAGCGGCACGTGAGTACGGTATAGGGGTGGCAAATATCCGTCAAAGTCATCATATTGCCTGCTTGGGGGCATACCTAAAAAGTGTGGTGGATCAAGGCTTGGTGTGTGTGATTATGTCGTCTGATCCCGCTGCCGCATCGGTGGCACCGTTTGGTGGCACGCGTGCTATACAAACGCCCAACCCTTTGGCGATGGGTATTCCTGGTGAGCCTGAGCCTATTTTGATTGATGTGAGCATGTCTAGCATCACCAATGGCATGGTGGGTAAACAGAAGCAGCTAGGCAAAAAATTAAACCACCCCGTCCTGCTCACGGCAGATGGCACACTCTCAGACGATCCGGAAACGGCTTTTGCATCACCGCCTAGCACTATCTTGCCATTGGGTGGGATGGAGTACGGCTATAAAGGCTTTGCCTTAGGGTTAATGGTAGAAGCGCTGACCTCTGGTATTGGAGGGTTTGGGCGCAAAGATAAACCTACGGGTTGGGGAGCATCGGTGTATATACAAGTGATTGATCCTGACTACTTAGGTGGGTTGCAAGCGCTAAAAGACGAGGTGGCTTTCTTGTCTGAGCAGGTATCTACGAATCCACCTATAGATCCAGAAAGACCACCGCGCATGCCGGGATGGAATGGGATGGCGAATTGGCATAAAGCGGATCGACAAGGGGTACAACTGCCGGAAGATGTGATTGCAGAATTGCGTCAGGCAGCGACGGAAACTGGGCTGAGTTATCCATTTTAGGGCGCGGTAAAAACTGGTGCAGTGGTTCATCATTGCCCAGTTTTTTACCGCACATATATGATTATTGCATGCATTATTCAATATTGGTGTGACGATGAATAAACCAAACCATTACAAGCAGGTAGTACGCCTGAGCGAACAAGACAATGTGGCAGTGGCGTGCGTGGCACTGCCTGCCAGCACAACGGTTAGCGCCTATGGTGTAGTCACTATTGGCTCTATTCCAGTGGGGCATAAGGTGGCGCTAGAGCCTATTTTGCGTGGTGATGCCATACGTAAATATGGGCAAATAATAGGCTTTGCATCATCCGATATTTTGGCTGGCGATCATGTACATGTGCACAACGTGACATTGCACGATTTTGATAGAGATTACGCAGTAGGACAGGACGTCAAACCCACTCTGTATGTGGATAAACCTGCCACCTTCCAAGGGTATAGACGATCCAATGGCAAGGTAGGGACGCGTAACTATTTGGGAATTCTGACCACCGTCAATTGCTCGGCGACAGTAGCACGCCAAGTGGCCGCACAAGTAGAGCGCAGTGGCATGCTGGCTAACTACCCAAACATTGATGGCGTCGTAGCGCTGACTCACGGCACTGGCTGCGGTATGGCTGATGCAGGGGAAGGGTTTGCGCTGCTACAGCGCACGATTTGGGGTTATGCACAGCATCCGAACTTTGCAGGCATTTTAATTTTGGGTCTGGGTTGTGAAGCCAACCAAATACGTTATCTAGTGGATGCGTACAACCTAGAAGACACCGTGGATTGTCGTGTACTGAATATTCAGGACACCGGCGGTACAGCGAAAACCGTAGAAAAGTGCTGTGAATATTTGGCTGACATGATGGCGTTTGCGAATGCGCATCAGCGCGAAAGCGTGCCGGCCAGTGAGCTGATTCTGGCGTTGCAGTGTGGGGGGTCAGACGGCTATTCCGGTATGACTGCTAACCCTTCTCTGGGGGTAGCGGCGGATATTTTGGTGCGTCACGGTGGTACAGCCGTGCTGTCTGAAACGCCAGAGGTGTATGGGGCCGAACACTTACTAACGCGTCGCGCGGTAAGCGAGAAAGTGGCCGATAAGCTCATTAAACGCATACGTTGGTGGGAGAGCTACACCGCACGTAACGACGGGAAGATGGATAACAACCCTTCACCCGGTAATAAGGCTGGTGGGCTAACCACCATTCTAGAAAAGTCGCTGGGTGCGGTGGCTAAAGGTGGCAGTACTAATTTGGTAGACGTATATCAATACGGTGAGCCTATACGCGAACGAGGCTTTGTGTTTATGGATAGTCCAGGTTATGACCCCGCCTCAGTCACGGGGCAGGTAGCCAGTGGCGCCACCATGATTTGTTTCACTACAGGGCGAGGCTCGGTGTCTGGTTTCAAGCCTGTGCCGTGCATCAAAGTGGCCACGAACAACACTATGTATAACCGCTTAAAAGACGATATGGACGTGAATTGTGGCGAGATCATCGATGGAGATCAAACCGTAGAGCAGTGCGGGCAAGAAATTTTTGAATTGATCTTAAGAGTGGCATCGGGCGAACCAACAAAGTCCGAAGCTCAAGGGTTTGGTGACTGTGAGTTTGTGCCTTGGCAGATCGGAGCAGTCATGTAAGTAAGGATGTATGGCATCCAACAATAAGGAAGGAGACAACACTATGAGTACTCAACGTTTTGCTGGACGTGTGGCAGTGGTGACTGGCGGTGCCTCTGGAATAGGTTTGGCCATTGCGCAGCGTTTGCGTCGAGAAGGCGCGCAGGTAGCTGTGTGGGATCGTGATCAGCTACGATTGGCCGAGGTGGCCAAAAATGAAGGTCTACATGTGTATGAGGTGGCGCTGCAAGACTATAGCAGCGTACAAGGTATTTATGCTCAAACAAAAAAAGACTTGGGAAAAGTTGATATTTTGGTGTGCAGTGCAGGGATCACTGGTCCAAACACCACGGTCATCGATTACGGTATAGAAGACTGGAAAGAGGTGTTTGATATTAATGTGCATGCTCTTTTTCACTGCAACAAAGTAGTGATGGAAGACATGGCTGCGCAGCAATACGGTCGTGTGGTGAATATTGCCTCTATTGCGGGTAAAGAAGGTAACCCAAATGCGTCGGCGTATAGTGCTTCAAAAGCGGCAGTGATTGCATTGAGCAAATCACTGGCTAAAGAAGTAGCGACCAAGGGGGTAACAGTGAACAGCATTACCCCTGCCGCTGTAGAAACGCCTATGTTTGCACAGATGACCCAAACCCATATTGATTACATGCTATCTAAAATTCCTATGCATCGCTTCGGCAAGGTAGAGGAAATGGCAGCCATTGTGTGTTGGCTAGCGTCGGAAGAAGCGTCGTTCTCTACGGGAGCGGTGTTTGATGTATCAGGAGGGCGTGCCACGTATTGAGGTGGCATGTGGTTAGTGTGGGGCGGCGTAAACCGCCCCATTTGTTACAGGTAAACTGTGCCGCGCATATACACCACGGCGGTGCCAGAAATCAGTACACGATCACCCGCCATAGCGCAGTGCAGATAACCACGTCGTGCGCCGCCTTGTCGTGCGCTTAACTGGTTTTTACCCAAGCGCTGTGCCCAGTACGGCGTTAGTGCTGTGTGTGCAGAGCCGGTAACAGGGTCTTCGCTAACGCCTACGTTGGGGCCGAACCAACGTGACACAAAATCTACCTCTTTACCGGGGGCGGTCACGGCTACGCCGCGCTTGGGCAAACCTTTAAGGCGTGACAGATCAGGGTGTAGATGTGGAATGATGCTTTCATCTTCTACCACCACAATGTAATCGTCGGCGGACAATACCGAGGCTGCTTCAATGCCCAAAGCATCTAGCAATCCATCAGGAACAGCGCATGACTGCGGAGGGCGACAAGGGAAGTCCATTTCTAAACCGTGGGCAGAGCGTTTGACGGACAGGCGGCCACTGCGGGTAGAAAAATGAATCACGTCTTTGTCGTAGTTCAACTCGTGCATCAATACCCACGCACTGGCCAAGGTGGCGTGGCCGCACAAATCTACTTCTACTTCAGGAGTGAACCAGCGCAACTGATAGCCGTGCTCATCGGGCACAAAGAAAGCGGTTTCAGACAAGTTGTTTTCCGCCGCAATGCACTGCAATGTCTGGTCATCTAACCACGCATCCAGCGGGCAAACAGCGGCAGGGTTACCCTCGAACGGACGGGAAGCAAAAGCATCGACTTGATAGATAGGGAGTTGCATGGCGGTTCCTGAGAAAAGTACAACCTATACATTACTTCAGGTTGCGGCTGGCGCGTTGGCAGATACGTTGTGTGGCGGGGGGAGGTGAGGCCGCGACCCCTTGAGCGCAAAGTTCGCGTACCCCTTCTGGGTGGGCTTTGCCCGCATCATTTTACCCGTTCGCGACTGAATCTTGTACGTAGAC
>SRSN01000083.1 GCA_004791645.1 Alcaligenaceae bacterium 429 | reverse complement strand
AAATAAAGTAGTGAATTATATGGGTGGAATGGCGCAGGGAGAATTACCTAGTTTCTATCAGTCTTTAGATGTTTTTGTATTTCCTACTATTAGAAAAGAAGAATCTCTAGGTTTGGTTGGTCTAGAGGCTATGGCCTGTGGAATCCCATCTATATGCTCTGATATAGGTGGGATTAAGACATATATTGAAGATGGTGTGAATGGTTATTTATTTACTCCTGGTAGCCATGAAGAACTAGCTGATTCTTTATTGAATTATAGTGGGTTAGATTTATCTGAGTTTTTACACATGAGTGACCATGCGATAAAAACAGCAAAAAAATATGATAGAAAAGTCGTAATTTCAGATCTTAGAAAAAAACTGGCAGGTCTATTAAAGTGAAAAATCAGAAAAAATTAAATATCCTTGGGATTCGTGGCGTACCTGCTGCCCATGGTGGTTTTGAAACCTTTGCGGAAAAACTATCGCTCTACCTTGTTGCCAAGGGGTGGGATGTGACAGTGTATTGTCAGGAAGAGGGAGACAGTGCTACCTATGAAACGGAATGGGAAGGGGTGCGACGTATACACGTACCTGTTAGTCGAGCAGGAGCATCGGGTACAGTTATCTTTGACTGGAAAGTAGCCAAGTTAGCCACAAAAGAGTCGGGGCTGTGCTTGACGCTAGGCTATAACACGGCGGCGTTCAATGTACTGCAGAGATTGAAAGGCCAAACTAATATCATCAATATGGATGGTATTGAGTGGAAACGCGATAAGTGGGGCATAGTTGCCAAGACATGGTTCTGGCTAAATGAACGTGCAGGATGTTGGGTTGGGAATCATTTGGTTGCGGATCATCCAAAGATTAAAGAGCATTTAGCCACGCGTGTTGCAGAGAAAAAAATCACCATGATCCCTTATGGTGGAGATGAGGTACTCAGTGCGGATGTTTCTGCTTTAGAGGCCTATGAGCTGCAACCTAATGGCTTTTCTGTAATTATTGCTAGACCTGAACCTGAAAACTCCTTTTTAGAGATGGTTCGGTCTTTTAGTAAAGCTAGGCGTAATCATAAGCTGGTTGTATTAGGTAACTTTAAACCTACTGAGAATGCATTCCACAAAGAAGTGATGGATGCTGCTTCAGACGAGGTGGTTTTCCCTGGTGCGATTTATGATCAGCAGATTGTGCAAGCATTACGGTTTTATGCTCGTTTTTATTTGCATGGACACCGAGTAGGAGGCACAAATCCTTCGCTTGTAGAGGCTTTAGGGGCGGGCTGTGCTGTAATTGCACATGATAATCAGTTTAATCGTTGGGTGGCAGGCGATGGTGCGGCATACTTTGCAGATGAGGCTGCATGCGAGAGGTTATTTGAAACCTTATTGAATAATGTGGAGCAGCAAGCACAGATGAAACTCGCTAGTCAAAAGCGTTTTCATGAGCGTTTTACATGGCAGCAGGTTTTGGAAGAGTACGAGCAGCTTTTCGTACAGTATTACCCTAAGAGTCGGGATGAAAGTTAGATGAAAATTCTAGTTACTGGTGGCGCTGGCTTTATTGGGTCAGCTGTAATTCGCCATATTATCGCTGCAACAAAAGACCACGTGATTAACCTGGATAAATTAACTTATGCAGGTAATCTTGAGTCTCTGGATGCTGTGAGCGCCGATGCACGGTATGTGTTTGAGCAGGTAGATATTTGTGATCGTGTCGAATTAGATCGCGTGTTTCAAACTCATCAACCCGATGCAGTTATGCATTTAGCTGCAGAGTCGCATGTGGATCGTTCGATTGATGGTCCTGGCGAGTTCATCCAGACAAACCTAGTAGGAACGTATACCTTGCTTGAGGCGGCAAGAGTGTATTGGTCCCAACTCGATGTTGAGCGTAAATCGGCATTTCGTTTTCACCATATCTCTACCGATGAAGTGTATGGAGACCTAGGTGAGGGTAGTGAGCACTTGTTTACTGAGCAGACGCCTTATGATCCAAGTTCTCCTTACTCAGCGAGTAAAGCCGGATCTGACCATCTCGTGAGAGCTTGGCAGCGTACTTATGGTTTGCCTACAGTGGTTACCAATTGCTCCAATAATTATGGTCCTTATCATTTCCCTGAAAAACTGATTCCACTGGTTATATTGAATGCCTTGGAAGGTAAAGAGCTACCTGTTTATGGGCAAGGTACACAAATTAGGGATTGGTTATTCGTTGAGGATCATGCCCGCGCGTTATACACAGTCCTTACTCAGGGACAGCCAGGGGAAACCTATAACATTGGTGGGCACAACGAAAAGAAAAATATTGATGTTGTGCTAACAATCTGCCAGTTACTGGATGAGCTCCATCCGATGTCTCCAGTCGTTCCGCATGCTTCACTGATCAAGTATGTACAGGATAGACCTGGTCATGATGTACGCTATGCGATTGATGCGGCAAAGATTAAGAAAGATTTGGGATGGGTGCCGCAAGAAACATTTGAATCAGGTATACGTAAAACGGTTCAATGGTATTTGGATAACCTAGCTTGGTGTAAGCGTGTGCAAGATGGTAGCTATAGGCGTGAACGCTTAGGTTTGGCTTAGCGTAGATGAGACATTAAGGAAATACAGTAAGGTATGAGTAAGACTAAAGGCATTATTTTGGCGGGTGGCTCAGGAACTCGCTTGCATCCTATTACCCTAGGCGTCTCTAAGCAGCTGTTGCCGATCTACGATAAGCCGATGATTTATTATCCTTTGTCGGTTTTAATGCTTGCCGGTATACGTGAAGTGTTAATTATTTCTACGCCAGAGGATCTGCCCAACTTCCAGAAGCTTCTGGGAGATGGATCTGCATATGGTATTACATTGGAGTATGCTGAGCAGCCCTCCCCCGATGGTTTGGCACAGGCGTTTTTGATTGGCGAGCAGTTTATCGGCGATAGCAATGTATGTCTGATTTTGGGTGATAACGTTTTTTATGGCCATGGTTTTAGTGCCATGTTGCAAAAAGCGAGTACACAGCAAGAGGGCGCTACGGTTTTTGGTTATTACGTTAATGACCCAGAGCGTTTTGGTGTGGTGGAGTTTGATGCGAATGCTAAGGCCATTTCCATCGAAGAGAAACCGACTACGCCTAAGTCTAACTATGCGGTTACAGGCTTATATTTCTACGATAACTCGGTAGTAGAGAAAGCCAAGCAGGTGAAGCCTTCAGCGCGAGGGGAGTTGGAGATTACCGATATTAATAATGCGTATCTGCAGCAGGGTAACTTGCAGGTCAGCTTATTGGGGCGGGGCTTTGCATGGTTAGATACAGGCACACATGACTCCTTGATGGAAGCCAGTCACTTCATCCAAACTATTGAGGCGAGACAAGGGCTTAAGGTTGCCTGTTTAGAAGAGATTGCGTTTAGAAAAGGCTGGCTAGATGCTCAAGGTTTACATAAACGTGCTGAGGCACTAAGTAAAACGGGCTATGGGCAGTACTTAAAGAAACTGTTGGAGCAACACTAATATGAAGGTAATAGAAACAGTATTGCCCGGTGTGCTTATTATAGAACCTAAGGTGTTTGGGGACAGCCGCGGGTTTTTCGTAGAAACCTTCCAAGTGGAACGTTATCGTGATGCTGGCATAACTCTGCCTTTTGTACAGGATAACCATTCACGTTCTGCGAAAGGCGTATTGCGTGGGCTGCACTTTCAACGTACCCGTCCTCAAGGAAAGTTGGTGCGTGTAAGTCGTGGCAGTGTCTATGATGTGGCGGTAGATATTAATCCAGACTCACCTACTTGTGGGCAGTATGTAGGGGTGGAGTTGAACGATGAGAATCAAAAGCAGTTTTGGGTACCCCCAGGCTATGCTCATGGTTTTTGTGTATTGAGTGATATTGCAGATTTTCAATACAAATGCACAGACTTCTATTTCCCTGAGGATGAGGGCGGATTGTTGTGGAATGATCCAGACGTAGCTATTCCTTGGGCTATAGATAATCCTCAATTGTCCGAAAAAGATAAATGTAATCCTACATTGAAAGAGTTGCTGTCCAAATGAATCAACTTAAGTTGAGAGTAGTAATTACTGGAGCTAACGGGCAGCTGGGCTATGAGCTGTGTAGGCATGCACCAGCATGGGTAGAGCTAGTAGCTTTATCATCTGCTGAGTTGGACATTACAGATGAGCAAGCGGTTAGTAGCGAGCTTACTCGAATAGACCCAACATTAATCATAAATTCCGCAGCCTTTACTGCAGTCGATAAAGCTGAAACTGAAGTAGAGAAAGCCTATGCTGTAAACAGGGATGGCGTTGCATTCTTGGGGCATTATGCTGCAGGTGCTGGCATTCCTATGTTGCATGTATCTACTGACTATGTGTTTCCCGGTAATGCATCCGAACCCTATACAGAAGATGATGTAACTGGCCCTACAGGAGTGTATGGAGCTAGTAAGTTAGCAGGGGAGCGCGCCTTGCTGGCGGTGTGTCCACGTAGTTTAATTATGCGCATTAGTTGGGTTTTTGGTTCGCACGGTTCGAATTTTGTGAAAACTATGCTGCGAGTAGCTGAGGCGCGTAGTGAACTAGGTGTAGTCAGTGATCAGCAGGGGTGCCCAACATCCGCGGCTAGTGTGGCGATAGCATTGTGGGCTCTGGCAGATGCATACAGGCAACAAGGGGATCTGCAGTGGGGGGTTTATCATTACAGTGGAAAGCCGGCCTGCTCTTGGTATGACTTTGCGCAAGAAATTTTTGCACAAGCAGGGAAGGTAGGTTTACTGAGTACATTACCAGCAGTAAATGCTATCACTACTGATCAATATCCTACACCCGCTCAACGTCCAGCATGGTCTGTATTAAGTAGTGAAAAGCTGCATGCGTTATACGGCGTGCAGCCTGCAGATTGGCGTACAGAGTTAACACAGGTTTTGGAGGAACTTAGGGCTCAGTGCACCCATAAAAAACCTGCGTAATGTTATATATAGGCTTAGGGTTTGTTATTTACAAACCCTTTGAACACCGTCAGAAAGATAATCTTCAGATCTAACCACAGTGACCAGTTGTTGATATACCAAAGGTCATATTCAACACGCCTCTGCATTTTTTCTATAGTGTCTGTCTCGCCTCTATAACCATTCACCTGCGCCCAGCCTGTAATACCTGGTTTGACCTTGTGGCGTTTCATGTAGGACTCTACAAGATCTTTGTAGTGTTCATTATGAGCGAGAGCATGTGGGCGTGGGCCTACAATAGACATGCGACCTTGCAGTACATTGTAGAACTGAGGTAGCTCATCTAGGCTGGTTTTTCGCAGGAAAGCTCCCAGACGGGTTACACGTGGATCACCAAACTTGGCCTGCGTTACGTGCCCTGCTACCTCTGTATGTACTTCCATTGATCGGAACTTATAGACTTTAAATCGGCGGCCATTAATTCCTGTGCGATATTGTTTGAAAATGATTGGTCCTGTAGAGGTCATTTTGATTGCTATGGCTATTGCTAAACAGACTGGCAATATTAGGATTGAAATAATAGAACCAATAATTAAATCCTCAAGACGTTTCACCAGACGCGCTGAACCTTCCATTGGGCTCAAGCTAATATCTAGAGCATAAAGCCCGGCGATTTGGCTGACCCGGTGATTCAATAGAGGCAAGTCACCTAGGTCAGGTATAAAGCGTACTTCTACAGTAAGGTGGCGTAGGCTGTGCAAAATTTTCTTGATGGATTCACCTTCTTGCAAAGGTAAGCACAACCAAACCTCATGCACATTTTGCTCACTCACAGTGGTGATTAGCTGCTCAAACCATTGTTGGTGGTTTTCTAATGTGAGGCGCTGGCGTACCTCATAACCGACCCGTCCTAAATCAGGCAGATGTTTGCTAATTTCGTCTGAGGGTATGTGGCCCTCTACTACCAATACGTGTTTTTGGTTTCTACCTTGGCTCCGTGCAAAACGTAGTAGTAGGTAGGTGCTAAGACGAAAGAGGGTGACAGCGATTAGCGCATAAAGAGCCGTGGTGCTTAGCCAAATACGTGAGTATTGGCCTGTTACTTTGGCAGCGACAGCAATACCAAGCAGCAAGGCAAAAGCTAATAGCCAGCCTGTGTATACTCTGCTGAGTTGACGCAGGAAAGGGCGACCACGCCAAGAGCCATAAGTATCCATGCCTAGTTGGCAAATGGTACCCATCAGGGCAAGAGCTAACGTGGCGACTGCGTAGCGGTCGTTCATGCTCCAGAAGCCAAAGCGCTGGTGATAGGCAACGTAAGCAGCACCAATGACCAATGTTATATCAATCAGTCCAGCTAAGAGAGCTAAAGGGTAGCGTTCTGCCAGAATAGGGGCGGGGGAGTGTTTCTTAGACATGCGCGCAAAGTAATAGGCTAAGGTACGTAGCTATGGTCAGGGAATACAGTGATTATAGAAGGGGTATTGTTAGTCAGCCAGCCAACAAAGTAGGATTAATGACGGTTTGTAGCAATGTAATGAATAAGTACGAATTGCTAGTATTTGTTCATGCAGTTATTGCTGTGCTTTTGCTTGAGTAGGAGTAGAAAGCAGGCACTAATTACGGACGGTAGATAACAGTGATGTTTTTTGGCACAAGTGGCGAGTCGTGTGTTGGTTACGGAAAATTTCGTAAATACGTCACTACTGCTTGAGGGTTACTCTCTTTGCGATACCTCCTGCTGCGGTGGTGCGACGGCTTAGCAGACGTAACCAGTACCATCACTACTTCCTTTATAACTGCCGTCGACGTGCTTAATGTTTTACATTGTTCATTAACGGTAGATTCAGGGTCTTGGGGAAGGTGCCTTTCTGGTATTCAAAGGGCTATGAACATACCAAATAGCAATGCCGCAATAGCCTTGCCCCTCAACATAACAAAAATGGGAAAAAGTACGGAATGGCTGCTTTTCTGGTGCTACGATAGTATTTTTGTCGGATGACGGCAGCGTGCCGTTACGGAGAAAAATTTATGTGGAAAGCCATCGTGGCAGTGGCCGTTGGGGCGGGGAGCGGTGGTGTTTTACGTTGGCTATTGAGCCTACGATTAAATGCTGTCTGGCCAAATATGCCACTAGGAACCTTGGTCTCCAATTTAGTGGCGGGCTATATCGTAGGTGTGGCAGTGGCATGTTTTGCGCAGATGCCAAATTTATCCCCTGAGTGGCGATTGGTCATCATCACTGGTTTTTGTGGTGGACTGTCTACTTTTTCTACGTTTTCCATCGAGGTTGTCACCGCCATAGAGCGCGGTGCGTATAGCTGGGCGCTAGGGATGGTGACGGTGCACGTTTTGGGCTCTCTGCTGATGACTATCGCCGGCTTGGCGACGGTATGGTGGCTGAAGTCGGTTTGGTAAAGGATATATAAGCATGGGGCTGGTCCCTCTAGAAATCAGCGCCATGGGCAAAGCGCTACCCTCAGAACCGGTGTTGTCATCGGATCTAGATATTCAATTAGGCAAACCGGCTGGATACGTGCAGAAACGTTCTGGCATTGTGTCTCGATCGTTGGCGGATGCCTCGGTATTGCAGGCAGACCTAGGTGCTCAGGCGTTGCATAACGCCTTGGGTAAGGCGGGTTGGCTCCTCAACGAGGTAGATTTGTTGATCAGTGCATCTGCGATTCCCGTGCAAGCTTTACCCTGCACAGCCACGCACATACTACGCGCCGCACAAGCGCCTGATGGTACCCCAGGTTTTGATGTGAACCTAAGCTGCGGCAGTTTTGTGGCGGCTTTAGAGGTGGCTAGCGGTTTGCTGCAGGTAGGTCGTTACCGACGTATCGCAATTGTGAGTGCTGAGCTGGCCTCGCGCGGTCTGAACTGGGATGACGAGGAATCCTCATACTTGTTCGGTGATGGTGCTGCTTGCGCGTTGGTGCAAAAAGGGAATGGCAGCCAAGGCATTCTTGCGACGCGTCTGGAAAACCATATTTTGGAAGGCGATTTCTGTGAAATCCGTGCGGGTGGCACTCGTGCTAACCAGCGCGCTGGTATGCAAGAGCAGGATTTCTATTTCAAGATGCAGGGGCGCAAAGTGTTTAAGATTGCTTCGCGTTTTATTGATGGCTACCAAGAGGCGTTGCTGCAGCAAGCAGGCTTGAGCTTGGATAAGGTGGATTTAGTGATTCCGCACCAAGCTAGTCATTTGGCGATGCAACATATTCATAAGCAGCTAGGCATTCCTACGCATAAGTTGATGGATATTTACGCAACGCACGGTAATCAGGTGGCAGCTTCAGTGCCGACGGCGTTGTACGAAGCTTTTCATCAGCAACGCTGCAAGGCGGGTGATGTGGTGATGTTGATCGCTACGGCAGCAAGTGTGTCGTTCGCTGGCATGATCTTGCAACTGTGAGTTGTTAATGACGCAACCTTCTTCATTTCCTACCGTATTGGTGACTGGCGCTACCAGTGGTTTGGGGCGTAATGCCGCCTTGTGGCTGCAGCAAGCAGGGTATACGGTGATAGGTCTGGGTAGAGATCAGCAAGCAGGTGCAGAATTGGCCAAGCAAGGTGTGCGGTTTGTAGCCTGTGACTTATCCACAGTTGAACCGACGATCTTACAGGCCTTGGTGCAGCAGGTGGATTGGGTATGGCATTGCGCGGCGTTATCTGCTCCGTGGGGTGATAAGCAGGCGTTTATGGCTGCCAATGTGGTGGCTACTCAGGCGTTAGCGCAAGCAGCGGGGCAAGCTGGGGTACAGCGTTTTGTGCATATCTCTACGCCTTCTTTGTATTTTGATTTTCAAAATAGGCAGCAAATTCCAGAAAGCTTTGTAGCACACAGGTTTGCGAATATGTATGCGCAGACCAAATTTATGGCTGAAGGCTGTATACAGCAGGCGCAGCAGCAGTATCCGGAAACGCATTTTACGATGCTGCGTCCACGCGGGATTTTTGGGCCCTACGATAGAGTGATTGTGCCGCGTTTACAAGAGCAGCTAGCGCGTTTTAACGGGGTGCTAAAACTACCGCGTGGCGGCGAAGCGTATGTGGATCTGACCTTTGCGTTGAATGTAGTGCATGCCATGCAGTTGGCCAGTACGCAGCCTAACTTACCACCTGCTGCTGTGTATAACATTAGTAATCAAGAATCTATTGTGCTGCGTGAGGTGATTGATACCTTGTTCAGGCAAGAGTTGGGGCACGATATACGCATTCAGGCGGTGCCGTATCACGTGCTGTATGCAGTGGCTACGGGTATGGAAGCGGTCGCCAAAATTACAGGTAAAGAACCTATGTTGACGCGGTATAGCGTGGGTGCTCTAAGTTTTGATATGACGTTATGCCCGCGTAAAGCACAGCAAGAACTTGGCTATTACCCGTTGTATTCCATGCAGCAAAGTATTGCGTTGACGGCGCAGTGGCTGCGACAGCAGCAAAGGTAACTCATGGCAATCTTGCATACGTATGAAGTGGGCTATTGCATGCACCCAGCCTGCGTAGCGTTGAAAGGTAGCGGTTTTAAGCTATGCCGTTTTCCTGCACGTGCCTATGTTATTGAGGTAGGGCGCGAACTATGGGTATGGGATACCGGTTATGCCAGCCATTTTCATACGCGTACAGCGAAAGGGATATATCGCTTATATCCAGCGGTTACTCCCGTGCACTTCCAAAATGAGGAAGCGCTGATTTTGCAGTTGGCGCAGCAAGGTATAACGGGCAAGGATATACGGGGTATGGTGCTGTCGCATTTTCATGGTGATCATATTGCAGGGTTACGAGATTTCCCCGGTGTAGAAATGTACGCCAGTAAGCCGGGTTGGGAGTATCACAAAACCTTGAAAGGCTTACGCGCCGTGCGTAAAGGCTTTGTGCCAGGGCTTATTCCCGATGATTTTGAGTCACGCATACAGTTTGTAGAGCAGTGGGAGTCATGTGCGCTGCCGCCTGAGTTGGCTCCGTTTGAGTCTGGCTGGGCACTGCCCGATAGCGATGGTGAGGTGTTTGTGGTGTCGTTGCCAGGGCACGCACGGGGGCACATAGGTGCTTTTATTCATACCGAAACGGGGTGGGTGTTATTGGCTGCAGATGCGGCATGGGCACCAGAAAATTACACTGAATTACGCCAGCCTGCGTGGATTGCTCGTTTGATCATGGACGATGCCAGCCAAATGCTGCAAACCTTGCAGAAGTTGCATGTCTTACACCAGCGTGGCGTGGTGAAGATTTTGTTGGCGCATGAAGGCGGTATTCCCTCTGCTGTGGAGTCTACCTAATGGCGCAGGGTCTACAAACGTTGTGGCAGTATGCTAAAGCCAAACGCTTGCAGCAGCGGGTACGGCACTGGTCACGCGAACAACTAGAACAGTACCAACAGCAGCAGTTACAGCGGTTTATGAGTCGGGTGCTGGTAAAGAGTCCGTACTTTAGTGCGTATGTAGGGCAGCCTTTATCGGCATGGCCGTTGATGAATAAAGCCAGCATGATGGCGCAATTCGATCAGATGAATACGGCAGGGCTAAGCAGGGATATCCTGTTGGAAAACGCTTTGCAGGCCGAGCGCAGCCGCGATTTTTCTCAACTGGTGTCTAAGTACAGTGTGGGGTTGTCATCAGGCACGTCGGGTACTAGGGGGCTGTTTGTGACTAGCCCGGCTGAGCGTGCTTTATGGTCAGCAACGATTTTGTCCAAGCTATTACCTCAAGGTTTGTTTGCAGGCGCGCGCGTAGCGTTATTTTTACGTGCTGACAACGCGCTATACCAAAACGTCAACAGCCGTTTTCTGAGCTTTAGATTTTTCGATTTGTTGGCCAATTTTGATCAGCAGTGCCAGGCCTTAGAAGACTATCAACCTACGATCTTGGTGGCACCCGCTCAGGTGTTGGTAGCCTTGGCACAGAAATGCCAGGATCACAGCTTAACGATTAGTCCCGCACGCGTGATTTCCGCTGCCGAGGTGTTAAGCCCTCAGGATAAACAAGTCTTGCAACAGCAGTTTGGTGATGTGGCTGAGGTGTATCAGGCTACCGAGGGATTTCTGGGCTCTACTTGCGAGCTAGGAGTCATGCACCTGAACGAAGAATCACTGGTGGTAGAAACGGAGTGGCTGGATCAGACTCGTTTTATTCCCATCATTACAGATTTCCGTCGTTCTACGCAGCCTGTGGTGCGTTATAGGTTGGATGATGTACTGCATGACGGTGGTTGTGCATGCCCTTGCGGTAGGCCGACGAGGGTCATTAGCCATATAGAAGGCAGGGCTGATGACCAGTTGTGTTTGCCGGGTGTAGAGCAGCCGTGGGTGACGATCTTTGCGGATGCGTGCAATAGAATCTTGGCTACTGCATTGCCGTGGGAGGTAGATTACGTGTTAGAGCACACGATGGCTGATGAGGTTGAGCCTGTCTTGCTACGTTTGCATGCTCCGTTATCGCCTGCGCAGCAACAGACGGTGCAGCAGGCTTTATGGCAATGGTTTGCGACACAGCAGGTAGATGTACAAAGATTGCGATGGGACGCTGTGTCAGATGCTGTGCCGCGTGATTTCTTACGTAAAAAACGGCGCATTGTCCGTGTCAACGACAGACAGAGGCCTTAATCATGTCAGGTGGTATGGCAATGTCTTTGCAGGCGTCATGGCGGCAGTCGTTAGCCTATAGATTATGGTGGATGGCATGGGGTTGGGGAACCGTAGGTGTGGTCTACAGCCTGACGGATTACTGGCAAGGTGCAGGGCATGTGGTTCCTGAAACATGGCTGGATCAGGTGATTTCCTATGACCAAAGTGCGATTGTGGGGTACTTGTCGTTCTTTGTGCTGATACCGGCGGCGTACTTATTTGCCGAGCTATCCAGAGTGCGAATGCTGGCACGGCAAATGCAATGGGGCGCACTGTTCTGTGGGGCCATTTACCTGCTGTACCCGACCACCATTGTGTATCCACCTATAGAGCTAGGTACGTGGACGGGGCCGTGGGTGACATGGTTGTTACATATAGATTCCAGTCAAAACTGTGTGCCTTCGCTGCATATCTTGTTATCGTTATTAGCGGTACATGCGGTATGGCACCGTAAGAGCTGGTGGGTGAAAAGTGGTTATGCTGGTTGGCTGGTATGGATTACGTATACCGTGCTGCAATTAAAACGGCATTTGCTCATCGATGTGATGGCGGCTGTGGTGGTAGCGATAGTAGTGATTGCCTTGAGTGCGTATTGGCGGGCAAATAGAGCAGGGGTGCAGGGTGACGCAGATTAATCTGATGGTTTTCCCTCTGGCGTTTATGCTGTTTTTTATTGTGGCCGAGATGTTTGTGCTGCAATGGCAGGGTAGAGGATCAGAGTTCAGCTGGAAAGACACTATTTTGAACCTGAATTCTGGGCACGTAGTGTTGTGGCTGTTTAGAGGCTTTGAGGTCTTTGTATTCGGGTGGGTAGCCAGTCACTGGAGTTTGGATGTGATCTCGCGCTGGCCTGTGGTGTGGCAGTGGGTATTTGGCTTCATTGTTTGGGATTTTTGTTTCTACGTGCTGCATTACACGCATCACAAAATTGGTTTACTGTGGGCCATTCACGAAGTGCACCACGAAGGGCGCTACTTCAATGTGTCGTTGGGGGCACGTAACTCCTGGTACTCATCCTTAAGCTCTATCCCTTTCTTTGTGTGGATGGCATTTTTAGGGTTGCCCGTAGAGATCTTTTTGGTAGTTTCTACCATTCATTATGGCGTGCAACTATTCAATCATAATGCCGTGACACCACGTTTACTGTGGTTGGAAAGCTTTATGGTGACGCCTAATCACCACCGTGTGCACCATGGCGATCATCCGGTGTATCACGACACGAATTTCGGTGGCACCTTCCTGATTTGGGACAAGTTATTCGGCACCTATAAAACTGCGCAGCCCGAGTACCCCGTGTGCTATGGGGTGACAGGACATGATGCCTCTACGAATCCTGTACATACCAATCATGACCCGTTACGTAGATGGCTACGTAAGCCCATACTCAAACGCTCAGCCATTACTGCACAGTGGCCGGCATGGGTGATTGCTACAGCCGGTGTAGGCTTGTTTGTGGTGGTGTTGCTGTATGTGGCGGGTGATGGGTATTGGGAAGTGTGGCAGCAATATTCTATTTTCACGTTATTGGTGCTGGGAACAGTAGCGATTGGAGGCTTATCAGAGGGTAGAAACTGGGCGCGCTGGGGCTGGATTGCAGTGGTAATGGGCCTTGCTGTGTGGGTGATAGGGGTACTGGCATGGCATCAGTGGTACTGGTGGTTATGTTTGGGCGCCTTGGGCATACATGCCTTGTGGGTGGCGCTACACCGTCCGTCGCCCGTGGCCTAAGCCAGTAAGCGGCGCGACTCGCACAGCAGATGAATACCGTATTTCGTTTTCTCTATGTGTGCAGTGTGGTCAGTGCAGGTAGCCTGTTCACCAGTAGTGGCGCATGCGCGCAACCGTTGCCCGATTGGATAGCACAAGAAGTAGAGCAACTGAACCAAGAAGATGTCATGGTGCCGGATGGGGGTGTGATTCCTGGCAGCTATGGCATGCACTTGTACGTGAACAACCGCTTAGTCGATGTACTGGAAATTCCGTTTGCCCAAAAGGGGACGGGGGCACAACGCAAATTACTCCCCTGCTTAACCGAAGAGAGCCTGCGCAATGCAGGCATCTGGTTATATCAACCCTCTACTTTTCAAAGTGGCGAACGCTTGTGTTTGGATTTAGACAGACTGCGCTACATCACCTATAAAGCCGACTGGGAAGACCGCTCTTTGCTACTAACCGTGCCACAAGCCTATTTGGATGTGCAGAAGTTGCAGCAAGTAGAGGAAGGTCTATGGGATGACGGCATAGATAACGCTTTTTTGAACTATGCGTATTCGGCCTCGCGAAATGCGAACAAGCGAGAGCAATACCTGAACATACGACCTGGCATCAACTTTGGAGCATGGCGTTACCGTAATTATTCGGTATGGCACAAAGATGATATTTCCCAAAGCTGGGAAAACCTGAATAACACGTTATCGCGCAACATACGCTCGTTGCACAGTGAACTGGTATTGGGCGATGTGTATTCGTCAGCGACAGTGTTTGACTC